>JAJFTD010000156.1 GCA_021373255.1 bacterium | reverse complement strand
GAAGAAATCGTGCGCAACTTGCTTGGTGATGCCGAACCCCCCAGCGGAGTTCTCGCCATTAAGCACCACGAAGTCGATATTAAGACGAGAGCGCAGGGCCTGCAGCATCTCGCTAACAGCCCTGCGCCCGGGATTTCCCATTACATCGCCTACAAACAGTATCCTTACCACGTGCGTCTACTTTGCGTACTCTATAGCACGTGTTTCGCGAATCACAGTAACTTTAATCTGCCCAGGATACTCCATTTCTTCTTCAATGCGCCTGGCGGCATCGTAAGCCAACTTTACAGCCGCATCGTCATCGATCTCTGTAGGTCTCACCATAACTCTGATCTCGCGGCCCGCTTGAACGGCATAAGTCTTCTCAACGCCCGCGAAGGAATCAGCAATTGTCTCCAGCTTCTGGAGGCGCTTAACATAAGTTTCGAGTGTTTCCCGCCTCGCTCCAGGTCTTGCTGCGGATATGGCATCAGCAGTAAGCACCAAAACAGCTTCCACGGAATGCGGCTCGATATCGTTGTGATGCGCGCCAACCGCGTGGCATACCTCCGGCGGCTCGTGATAACGCCTCAGGAGGTCCATGGAAATGATCGCATGAGAACCCTCGACCTCGAAGTCCACAGCCTTGCCGATGTCGTGCAGGAGACCGGCCCTTTTTGCCAAAGGAACGTTTACCTGCAGTTCAGAAGCAATAGCCCCGGCAAGGTGCGAAACCTCAACACTGTGCTGCAGAACATTCTGTCCATAGCTGGTGCGGAACCGCAACCGGCCCAACAGCCTGATAAGCTCCATGTCGAGTCCCGCGACCCCGGTCTCAAAGATCGCCCGCTCGGCGGCCTCTTTCATCTTGGCCTCAGCCTCGGTCTGCGCTTTGATAACCATTTCCTCGATGCGCCCCGGATGGATTCGCCCATCAAGGATCAAGTTGGAGAGCGCAAGCCGCGCAACTTCTCTACGAACTGGGTCGAAACCCGAAATGACAACCGCCTCAGGGGTGTCATCTATAATCAGATCAACGCCCGTGAGGGTCTCAAATGCCCTGATATTGCGGCCCTCGCGGCCGATTATTCTGCCCTTCATGTCATCGCTGGGCAGCGGCACCACCGATACCGTAGTTTCGGCGGCCTGGTCCACCGCACAACGCTGAACTGCCAGGGTGATAATATCCCTGGCCTTGCGATCTGCTTCTTCTTTGGCTTGCTCTTCAGCCTGCCTGATTATTCGGGCGGTTTCCCGCTCCATTTCATGATCGATCTGGCGGAGCAGCACATCCTTGGCTTCATCAGCAGACATCCTCGATATTTTCTCAAGCTCGGCTCGCTGTTGGCCAACCATCCCCTGAGCTTCCTCGAATTTAGCCTGCGCATCAACCTCTTTTTGCTGAATGTTACGCTCTTTTCGATCGAGGTTTTCCAACCTGCGGTCTAACGTTTCTTCTTTCTGCGTCAGCCTTCGCTCTAACCTCTGGATTTCAGCCCGTTTGTCCTTATTCTCCTTTTCGATTTCGGCGCGTATTCTAAACGCTTCTTCCTTAGCCTCAAGGAGAATTTCTTTTCGTTTGGCTTCAATCTCCTTTTTGAGTTCCTGTTCTCGTTCTGCGATACCAGACCTTTCGGACTTTATCTTTTGCAGAATCGGTTGTATACGTCCAAAATAGACTATACTAACTGCCGCGCCCGCGATCAACAGACCGCCCACTAGCGCGATCACCCAATTTGTCATAACGCCCTCACCTCCTCGAATTGATGGGATGTGAAGTAGAGCGAATCAAATATCACTGACTCCATAAGCCCTCGTCCAGAGGGCAAAACCTGACACCGGTTCCTCCTCTCGTGTCCATCCCTAATCTTCCGAAAAAAGTTCATTAAAGACTCTGCCTATAACTTCCCAGCCGAATCCCCTCCGTTGCAGGAAGGAACCCAGTCTGTTCTTAACACCAGGATCGCTTCGGTCCGCTTTACCGATCTTCTTCTCGGCTACGGACAAAGCTAATTTGAACTCAGTAACTTCATCAATACTTTCGAGCGCTTCCTCGACCTTAACGGCGTCCACGCCCTTGGATCTGAGCTCCCACGCCAGCCTGGTTTTGCCCATCGGCTTGGATGCATTTCGTGATTTCACCCACGCCTGGCTGAACTTCTCATCATCAAGAAGCTCGTTTCGAATCAGTTGATCAATTACTTCTTCTACGACGTCTTCAGGAAAATCGCTCCCGATTAGTCGTCTTCTAATCTCAGATACTGACCTATCTCGATAACTGAGCAGCCGAAGCGCACTTTCTCGGGCTTTTCTCAACGTTTCAGCCCTTAACAGTTCCAACAGCCGGTCTTCATCAAAGCTCTGGCCGACCTTCAGCCCAAGAATCTCTACAATATCGGCGTGAGTACCAACCAAAAATTGGCCATCTACAAAGACCGACCGTCTGTCCTCACGTCTTTTCTGGGGCTCAATAGCCGTAATAGTGCTCATCGCTTATTGCTGCCAGTATATGAGCCGGCAGCCGGTGATCCCGACTGCCGACATTCGATATCGATGCTACTCAGCCGCAGCCGGTTCGGTGTCTGCCACCGGCTCCGCCTCGTTCGCCTTAGCATGAGCGTCCCGAATCATCTTTTCGAGTTCGTCCAACATAGCCGGATTGCTCTCAAGAAACTGCTTGGCGTTCTCGCGGCCCTGGCCAAGACGCTGCTCACCGTAAGTGAACCACGTGCCCGACTTGGTCACGAAGCCCATATCCGTCGCCAGATCCAATATGCTTCCGCTCTTGGAAATGCCCTTGCCAAACATAATGTCGAACTCCGCATCCTTAAATGGCGGCCCGACTTTGTTCTTGGCGACTTTCACCTTAACGCGCGTTCCGATAGCTTCACCGCTCACCTTGAGCGTTTCGATTCGTCTAACTTCCAGCCTGACGCTGGACCAGAACTTGAGCGCGCGTCCACCCGGTGTGGTCTCGGGGTTACCGAACATAATCCCGATCTTCTCGCGGATCTGGTTGATGAATATCGCGGCAGTGTTAGACTTGGAAACGGACCCGCCTATCTTGCGCAAAGCCTGGCTCATAAGCCTGGCCTGAATACCCACGTGCGAGTCGCCCATGTCGCCTTCGATCTCCGCCTTAGGCACCAAAGCCGCCACGGAGTCGAGAACTACGATATCCACCGCTCCGCTCCTGATGAGCGCGTCCATAATCTCCAACGCTTCCTCACCAGTGGAAGGCTGAGAAACCAACAGTGCATCTACATCTACACCGAGCTGCCTCGCATATTCGGCGTCCACTGAGTGCTCAGCGTCTATAAACGCCGCAACTCCGCCAGCCTTCTGCGCTTCCGCCACAACATGATAAGCCAGGGTGGTCTTACCGGACGACTCCTGCCCATAGATCTCGGTTATCCTGCCCCGAGGCAATCCACCTACTCCAAGGGCCATATCAAGCGAAATGGCGCCGGTGGAAATGACGTTAACATCAAAACGCGGCTTCTCTCCGAGGCGAATAATGGAGCCGCGTCCGAACTGCTTCTCAATCTGCGCCATGGCCATATCCAGCGCTTTTGTTTTATCCATAAAGGATTCCTTCCTTATCCGCCCCCGCTCAAGTCGATGATCCGCAAGGGCGTGTATATAGATCCACTACGCAGCATCTCGCTTTGCATAACCGCCACGCTGTTAACCCGCTGCGTACCCAGGTTTACTGCGTTTGTGTTTTGTATTGCTTCAGCAAGTCTCCCAAGATTCCTGCTGTCTTTGACTCTTCCGATCGTGATATGCGCCTTGAACGGCTTATCTTCCTTGCCGAAACCCAACTTCGACAGGCTCTCATCCACTTTAGACGCAAGATCGGAAACTTTATCGCGTCCATCGCTGATACCGGCCCACACCACTCTTGCCCGCGAGGGATTGGGAAACGCTCCCAAACCCGACATAGAGAGATCAAAGGGCGAGCAGCGCCGTGCAGCCTCTTCAACGGCCGTGAAAACTTGTGAAAGTGCGTCCTCTTCTACATCGCCGAGGAACTTCAGGGTGACGTGAAAATTCTCGGGCGCGACCCATTTCACGTCTGGGGCGAGCTTCTTGACTCGACTCTGCACCTCGGCAATGTTTTGCCGAAGCTCTTCGTCGATCAATACTGCTACGAATGTGCGGATAACCTTCATGGCATTATGATGTTTTAAGAGGACTAAGTAGCATTATGAATTAAATGCATTCTTATCATATCCAGCGCCGTTTGGGACGTCCTCAGCTTCACATCCAGCCGGCTTCCACCGAACTGGCACTTCTGTACCACGGTCCCATTCTCTGCGCTCAGCGCCACATAGACCAACCCAACAGGTTTGGTGGGCGTGGCACCCGTCGGGCCTGCGATCCCCGTAACAGAAACCGCAATGTCCGATCCGGCTCGCATTCTGGCGCCTTCCGCCATAGCACGAGCAACTTCTTCGCTCACGGCGCCATGATCAATCAATAACTGCTCGTCCACTCCCAGGAGGTCCATCTTAGCCTGATTGCTGTAGCTTACAACCCCCATCAGGAATGCGTCCGAGCTGCCAGGTATATCCGTAATTCGATTAGCTATAAGCCCACCCGTGCAACTCTCCGCCAACGAAAGCGTGAGACCGTGTTCCACGAGCGATTTAACAACCACTTCCTCGAGCGTTTCTTCATCACGTCCGAATACGTGGTCACCCAATACGCCAACCACCTCTCGATCCATACTATCAATCAACGCGTCAGCCTCGCTAATAGTCGCGGCTTTCGCGGTTACTCTCAGATGGACCTCACCTGTCTTCGCGTAAGGAGCCAGGGTCGGGTTGGCATTTTTAAGCAAATGCTTTACTTTATCTTCAACACTAGACTCGCCAAGACCTGCAACTCGCAGAATTCTTGACTTGATTATGCCAGATCTTGTTCCAAGTCGCTCCCTAAGGTAGGGCGCAACTCGCTCGTTGACCATAGGGATAAACTCCCTCGGTGGCCCTGGAAGCACTATAATAACCTTGCCGTCCTGCGTCTCAAATGCCGCACCCGGCGCTGTTCCCAGCGGGTTGGGCAGCTTCCTGCCCCGCCCAGGCACCATAGCCTGTTTGAGATTGGACTTGGGCATCTCAATGCCCCTGGCTGCGAAGAACTCGCGCAATTGCCGTGCGGACTCCTCGTCCAACACCATCTCATCGCCAACCACTTGAGCAACGGTCTCTTTAGTCAGATCGTCCTCGGTAGGCCCAAGCCCGCCTATAGTAAACACGAGGTCACTACGGCTCAGTGCCAGTCTCAGCGCCTCAGCCAACCTCGCTTCATTATCACCAACGGTAACTCTGTAATGCAGAGTGATGCCAAACTCCGGTAACAACTTGGACAGATACGCCGCATTTGTATCAACAATCTGACCAAGAAGCAACTCTGTGCCAACTGACACTATCTCTGCACGCACTGTTATCCTCCGTATAGTTACTTCTATTATAACCCATAACCTGAAGCCCAGGCAAGAACAATTGTACGGTCAGAAACAGAGAAGGAGGGAGTTAAGAATTGAGAATGAAGAATTAAGAATTGGAGAAGGTAATACGCTGCTCAGATAGATAAATCTGTTGAGCTTGTTATTGCTCTCAACCATCTCCAACTGGTACAATTGCCAAGATTATATTTACAGGAGATATGACGTGGTACGCAGTAAAATCATCATTTCCGCACTTCTTCTACCGGTATTGCTTATATCGAGCATCGCTTGTGCCGGCCCATTTGACAAGCTAAAGCTGCCGAAGGCAAAACTCCCCGATCTAGACATTCCGGGAGTCGAGGCTTTGACTGGAAATGATGATCCAATCATATCCACGAGTATCTCCGACGCCCAAACCGAGGTTGCTTATCTCGATGACTATACTCCAAAATATCCCACACCTCTGGATGTGCTAAGGCCCACGAAAGATGGCATTTTCAATCTGCTTCCCGGTGCGTATGAGTTTGACGCTCAAAGCTATTGCCTGCACGCTGGAACTTATGGTCCTACAAGGGGCGACGGCTATCTCTATGCCCCTCTCAAGGGATCGAAAAGCGGTATTATCAACTCGGTCTTAAAACAATCAGTTAATCATCCGGAAATTCCACAAGAAGATGTGCAGACACTTATATGGGCGATTCTGGCTCGAACTAAGATAAGCGATATGTCCCCTGAATCTCAGAAAGCCGCATCGAAGCTGCTGTCAAAAGAGCAAATCAAAGATCTTCGGGGTTCGGCTTTGGATGTGATTCCCGAGGACGAATTGAGTGACATTCTCGACAAAGTTACCGGGCCACTACGGCAAGTAATGGAGGCAGAAAACAGCCTGCGCGAGAGGCTTACCGATGCCACTTCATCATATGAAGAATTGGAAGAAATTGCGGTCCTCAAGGGCAGCCACGAAAAGGGCAAAGGCAGTCGTGACGTTCCGGCAGGCCGGTGGTCGTATTGCAGCGATGGATACTTCGTGCGGTATATGCCCAAAGGCTACCCGGAGACTCATATCGAAGTATATGTGCCCGAGAAGTTTAATATCGTGCGTGATGCCTATGGCCGGATCACATCAGTATCCGATCGAAACGGTGCAAGCATTGAACTTACCTACAGTGACAGTATACAGCCGCTGTGCTTCAGTGGTGACCTGACATCGGCTTATCTTTTCAAATCCGTCAAATTTATTGAGAAGCTGCCAGGTGGCAAGCCTGAAGATACTATCGAGCGGAAATGGGACGACGTCGGCTGGACATTTGTGGGAGTGCCGAATGGCAAGGCAAGTATGAATTGGACCGATGAAGGATTCGGCGATTGGGTTATGCATTATACAGGCTGGGAAAAGCGTTATAAGGGAGCTGAAAAGCTCGTGAAAGAATTTGATGATACAACAAATCGCGTAGCTAAATCGCACAGTGTCAAAGTCGTCTCGCTTTCCGGCAAAATTCTTGCGGAGATGGCAGATCTCAGCCACCTCCGCACCGCGCTAATCGAGATAATCGGCAAGGATGGTTTGGATGATGTCTGGACAGCGAATCAACTTGATAGACTCACTAATGCTTGGCAATCTGCTTTCAGTGAGCGGGTTACTAAGATCAATAAATTTGAAATAGCTGCTCTACCGAGCGCGTTCATTGGATTGCTTGGGGCAGCAGATGGGCCCAACGGGCCCGGAGGGTCGGGAGGTTCAGGCGGCGGTGCGGGATTTGGCCCGGGAGGCGGTGCTGCTGCGCCCGGCGATACTGCTCAACAGCGGCTCGGGCAGTCAGGTCGTCCGGCACGCGGATGCGGTAACGATGGTGGAGATGGAGTCAGTGATCCAGTAAAGCAAGCTCTGAAGGACCACGGCATGGATGTAAGCGACGAAAACCTCGATGTAAGAGAAAGTGGGTCCGGCGCGTGTAGACTAGTACGCCTCCATGTTCCCCTTGGTGAAGGTAATAAACCCCTACCCAAGCTGGCTTGTGCTCAGGCTGCAATAGCAAGTGGCAATGTTCCTGAAGGCTCAATGGAAAGCCCCAAGAAAATTCTGTTCATCTCCGTACAACAGTGTGGAGATGAAACCATGGTAAACGCAAGGACAACCGATCTAGAGACCGGTGAGGTCACAGGCGCTGGGCGAGGCAGATCGAGTGGCACCGGCGATTCCTCCACCGCATCAGCCGCAGGCGATGCTCTGGGTGGACTTGGATTTTAGAACTGTGGGGATGGGAGATAGAGGATATGGGTTAGTCTCTTTCAATCCGTCCATCAACAATGTGAATGACTCGATCAGCCTGGCGGGCGAAAGTTTCGTCGTGGGTGACCATCAAGAACGCTTTGCCTGTTGTGCGATTTAGCTCGCGCATCAGGTCGAATACTGCGTTGCTTGATTTTGAGTCAAGGTTGCCGGTGGGTTCATCGGCGAGGACCAGGTCGGGGTCATTGGCGAGGGCACGCACTATTGCGACGCGCTGCTGTTGGCCGCCTGAAAGCTGGCTGGGGCGGTATGTAAGCCGGTCGCCGAGGCCGACTTGCTCAAGCAAGCCAACCATTCGGTCCTGTGGCTCACCGCGGCAATCTTTCTTACTCAAGCGGCACGGTATCATGGCGTTTTCAAGCACGGTGAACTCCGGCAGCAGGTAGTGAAACTGAAATATGAAGCCGAGATACTCACGCCTGAACCGCGCGCGTTCATTTTCCTCAAGGCGAGCCGCATCTTCACCACCGAGTATGAGTTCACCGGAAGTTGGCGTGTCCAGGAGGCCGATGATGTTCAAGAGTGTGGTCTTGCCGGAGCCTGATGCACCAACGATCGCGGCAAACTCGCCGGGGCGGACCAACAGGTCTATGTCGAACAATACCTGCGTAGGCACGCCGTCACCATAGATCTTGTTTATACCTCTAAGCTCCGCAACTGGAGTGTCTTCGCTCATTGTCCTCTTATCACCTCTATCGGGTTGACCTTTGATGCCCGCCATGATGGGTAGAGCGACGCTAGAAATCCTACCGCAATGGCAACGGCGACAGCACCCAGCACAGTTTCCAAGCGCAGATCAATTGGAAAGACTTCCTCACGCCTGCCCGTGGGGCTCATCGATACCCGCAGGCGGTAGGTAAGCAGGCTTATGGCAATCCCCACACCCGCGCCGACTATTCCTCCTATCGTGGCGAGAAGAGTGCTCTCGAATGTGAATATGCCCAAAATCTGGTTGCGAGTAGCGCCCATTGCTTTTAGAATGCCGATCTCACGCAGTTTGCTTGTGATGGATGTGATAAGAATGCTGGCGATTCCGAACCCGGCGGCAATGGTGGTGAAAGCTAAGATCAACATGGACGACATCGTCTGCGTGCGCAGTGCGGAAAGCAGGGCCTGGTTTTCAGTCATCCATGAATCGACATCATAAGGCACCTGCAGCCGAAGCCGTCGTGATATCTCGTCCGCTTGAAATACGTCCCTGAGGCGGAGGTCGATGCTGGTGACGGCTCGCTCCAGTCCAAACAGCGACTCCGCGTCCCTTAGGATTATAAAAGCAGTTCGGGAGTCCACTGCTTGGAAACCCGTATCAAAAATTCCTGCGATGGTGTAGCTGCCGGATACTCCCTCGGAGCTTGTAAGGCGAACCTTATCGCCAATGCGCAAATTGAGTTCATCTATTATCCGGTAGCCAAGTGCTACTTCGTTAGGCCGGAGCGA
>JAJFTD010000201.1 GCA_021373255.1 bacterium | reverse complement strand
GTTGGCGACAGGTAGTGGTGACGCTCAGCTCACAATGGCTATCGCAATGTATGCCCAGCATCAAATCGTATCGGTTAAGCAGAACGAAGTAGCCGGGACAATGGTCGCAAGCTATTATCAGATGAGCAACGTGCCGCGCCTCTACCAGGTGCCTGAACTGGCGAATCATCTTCCCCCGGGGATGCCAGGCAGTGATCCCATCTGGATTGCCAGCATAAGCATAGAAAGCTGGCAGGAACTGCCGTAATATCCCCATAGTTCAAATGGTATCGTGACACCATTATCACGATACCATTTCGTATACAACAAGAGTATTATTCCAATATATTGCATGAACGACGCTGACAGCATTCGTATGAGTTCTCCAACATAGTGAGTTCCCAGATTGGCCTGCAATTCTTCTCGATTCAACTCGTTTACACTTACTGCTTCGACATATTATGCATGGCGGTCACATTGCTTCTCTAATCCCCATAATTGGCAGATATCTTACCAAGTAAGTTATAGTTGACAATACAATGGCTACCTGATACATTACGATAGTAAGTTCAATAATAATTGGGGGGATTTGCAGATGAAAGTTGTGACCAAATTGGCTATACTTCTGGCAATCGCAGTCTTGGCCTATATGCTGGCCGGATGCGGCGGTGGTGGAGGAGGCGGTACCTCGTCGATTTCTTCTCCTGGAACCACTCTGACTATAGGAACCGACACCAGCCTCGACGCAAACAAGTCCACTACTCGCGGCGACACCAGAGACATCACGTTGACCGCACCTTTACCCGTTGGTTCTACGATTGAAGTGTTAGATTTCGCCACAGGCGAGAGACTTGCTACCGGGACAATCGGTGACAATGGCAAAGGTAATGTCGTGGTTCCACCCGGCAAATGCGTTGTTATAACGGTTACCGGCACTAAGGGTGACAAGAACTACAGGCTATCGACAGTTGTTGCGTGTGTACCGGTTGAGAATACAGAAGTTGATTTAAATCCGGTTACCACTATAGCAGCTGAAGCCATCGGCCAGAAATACTACAAGAAGCAAATAATAGATCAGGCATCATTTGACATTGTATTGACGGCAGCGCAAACTTATGCTGAGTCCAATCCTGATATGGATGCGTCGATGGGTGCATTGTTGACGGATGATGCTGAGTATGGTGCAAGCAACGTTCTGGACAGCGCCAAGCTGAATGCTGTCATAAGCGCAGTGCCAGCAACAATAGAAAGCACTCTGATCAAGGGCAAAAATACTGTTCAGCAGTTGATAGAAGCCGGATTGCCATGGCAACAGATTCTCGACCAGGAAGGTCCGAGCATGTCGGCAACATTCGACGCTTTCGCAACAGTCGTAGATGATGCGGAGCTTGAATTGGTAGTAGGAAGATACCGAGCCCTGCTCTCCAGGCTTCAGTACATATTCATTCCTGCATCAATCGGACAATTCCGCATTTCCGGCGATTTTGAAGACGCTAAAACTTTGTGGGATCTGACTGTTGGTAAAGGTTATGAAGTAATAAGCAACGATGGCCGGTATCTGATCATTGAAGAGAATTCGTCGATAGCGGCATCGGGCAAGATTGTTATAGCAAGAGGAACACATACTCTGGTAGCTACACCTAACGGTGCCGGCAGCTTCAGTATTAGAGAGAGAGACAGTGATGATTCTGCACTAAATTACACGGCGACTGTGCCCAAAGAGCCTTCCTCGACCGTCGGGGCATTGGCCACAACAGTGTCTGTGCAGGACAAGTACTTGACTACGCCAATTACATTTAGTGGCAGCATAACTGCTACAACTACCACCGCCACCGTAAGTGGCACGCTTACTTCAGCAGAAGTGAACGTCAATACTGGTACAGCATCAGCGACATTCCCGTCTTCTCTACCAACAGGTTTACAGGGTGATGGTTACCAAACCTTTGAATTCCCGACAGCAATGAGCCTGACAGGTACTGACATTACTGTAACCGCTGGTGGAGCAACTGCGCACATCACTGGAAGCGTCAATGTCAAGCTGAGCTGGGTCGGAACAGGTCATGATATGTATACCGCGCCGACAGAAGCCACACTCTCCGGTGGAGCTATCTCCGTAAGTGGAAACAGCAAATCTGCCTCTATAAGCGGCAGTGCGAGCTTCAAGTGCGAACACGTACTCGTACCTCAAGACCAATACGACTCTGGTTACCAGATGTTCCCGACTGATTTGACGTTGACTAATGGTGTTATTAGCGCTACTACATCCGCCGGCAAGATAGAGGCGAAAGGAAACGCTACGATGAAGGCTAAGGTCCTATCCAACGATCATTATGATAGTGAGCTTCAGTCCGCTACATTCCACGGCGAGTATAGCAACACGGGAACGCATTTAGCAATAGTTGGTGATATAAGCTTCCAGCGGACAGATTCGATCACCACTTCATTCAATCTGTATAGCTCCAAGACAGCCACTGCATTTACTGGTTCTATGCAGCGAGCTGGTTATCCGAGTTGGGTAGTTGATATGGCGTTCACTACCGATGGCGCCGGAAATGCAGACTGCACCATCAACAAGCTCGGGTGGTCAAACCTGTTTATTACCGGAAATGCGGAAGGAACCTATGATAGCAGCGATCATTTAACTGCAGCTGCGATCAACCTGACGAACCAAGATGGTGTTGTGATTGCGTTGGATAAAACTCTCAGTGGCACTATGAAAGTTGATACAGAGAAGGTTGCAGACATCAGCAAAGAAAATGGAATGCTGAAGATCAGCTTTGTCGACAACTCTTTCGAGTATCTGCCTTAAGCACTACTGAATTTAATTACGAGCCGCGGCTGCAATATGCCGCGGCCTATTTTATAGGTGTCGGATGTATCACACAATTTCGAAATGGGCAAGTATCGCGATTATCGCGTTGGCAGTATTGTCAATTCCCAATATAACATGGCCAGCTTCTATTGCACTCCCCGTTTCATTTACTTCGCAGGACCCGCTTACCTTACGCGTTGCAGAAACGTTACCTAACAGAGACTACCTTAGCTATTCTGCTAAGTTTTGCGGATCCACAAACGTCGCGCCGCTCAATACGATCTCATCGAAAGAAATGTCGCCACATTCGATGAACGATGAGCAAGCCTTCGCTGCTCTAGACTACGGTTCGTGGCTGCGTTATACAAAAAATGATTGGGTGCTTGCTGCTGGATCGGGGGTAAGGGATCAGTATAATGGCAACAAAGATGCAGGGCAGCTCTGGATAGACCTTCACACAAAGTCGCCTATTCAAAATGAGTATTATCCATATATAACAAACGCGCGCCTGGAAATGCAGTGGTTGGGCATAGGCAGGAAGTTCAGAAAGACGGTAAAAAAGACATCGGCTGAAGTTGAAATCTTCGCAAGGTATATA
Source organism: bacterium (assembly GCA_021373255.1). Lineage (GTDB taxonomy): Bacteria > Armatimonadota > UBA5829 > UBA5829 > UBA5829 > UBA5829. Next base: position 18,893 of record JAJFTD010000201.1, on the reverse strand, counting down.
AGAGCAAATGAGTTCATAACACGCAGCGCCTACGGCAGCGTAAAAGGCGAAGACTTCGAAGGATTGGTAAAGATAGTATCATCAGAAGATCCTGGCTATGAGCCTACTCCCGGCAAAGGCTGGTCGCTAGATGCTCACGTTCAAGCAACGATCAATAAAGACTGGTGGTGCGGAATTTCAGTTCAGGGGCTTGCAGGAAAGCTGTCGTGGCAAAATCTGGCTGTTGAAGATGGATATGTAATGTCGCAGCGAGTGTTTGAGGATCCTGACGGATTTTTGCATGATACCGGCAACATTTCAGGACTGGACTACAGGCAGGATGTTTCCCTAGACCTGTTGAGTTCAGGCAGAGCCGATGTAGTATACTCCAGAAGAATACCTAATGTTTTGCTCGGGATAACTTGGGTTGAAAGCTATTCTACTGTGCCGAGTATTGGCCTCGCATGGCCACAGAAGAAACACTGGATACCATTCGTGCGTTGGCACGCGAGAGATAACGAACTCCAACTAGGATGTATAGGCAGTTCGTTTCAACTCGATGTTTCCATGAATGAATGGCCTTTACGTTCTTCTACTAATGCCGGTCTCATGCTGCAGATTGGACCACTTACATTTTAAGCGTCAGCACTAACCCAATATCCCCACAATTTGCTGACAGCCTCTACAAGTTTGAAGGAACAGTTGCAGTCTTGGGAGAAGATTATTGTAGAGTATACATATGAAACTCTCAGGCTATAAGCAGTTCCTGTAGAGTTCAGCCAATTTTTAATAATCAGTGGGGAAATGACGACATGGTCTCTCGCACACCAACCGAAACCCGTGCGGCTGCCAGCAAACAATCTGTAATCAGCCGTTTACCCGATGCTGGGGTTACGCTCAGGGCTGTTCTGCTGGCGCTGCTTCTTATTCCGATAGACAGTTATTGGATCACAGTTATCGAGGTCCGTTGGTATGAGATGGACGGAACGTGTCTTCCTATCTTTATTACCCCGGTCTTTATGCTGTTCATGGTGGCGTTGGCTAACCTGGTAGTCAAGCGGCTTAGCCCCAGGATTGCACTGCGAAGAGGCGAGCTGATCACCATATACTCGATGATCGTGATGGGTGCAACTCTTGCATCACATGATATTACGCAGAACCTCTTCGGCACTATCGGCCACCCGCACTATATGGCAAACGCCACGAACAGATACGCGGAGCTGTTTTTCCAGTATTTACCATCACAGTTATTTATAAGTAACAAGCTCGCGCTGACAGGGCTTTATAGAGGCTCAGCCGACCCGTGGGTTTGGCAGATATTTAAGTATTGGGTAATGCCGTTGAGCTTGTGGGGCGGGCTGTTATTGGTCCTCATCGGCATGATGATGTGCATCAACATCATCATCAGGAAACAGTGGACAGAAAACGAAAAGCTCGTTTTTCCTCTTATACAACTCCCGCTTGCGATGACAGCCGAGGATTCGACCAGCAAGTTTTATAACAACAGGCTCATGTGGGGTGGGTTCGCTGTAGCCGCAGTTATAGGAATCATCAACGGTTTGCACATGTTCTATCCTAATGTGCCTGAGATAATCGGTATAAAAGGCTATGACTTATCCCCATCACTCAGTACTATGCCATGGGCTGCCGCCACTTGGGGAGGAAACGGGCTCAAGATAGCTGCGTATCCGTTTGCAATAGGAATGTCGTATTTCATGCCGTTGGACCTGTCGTTCTCGTGCTGGTTCTTCTATATCTTAAGAAAGCTCTGGCAGGTGTTTGGCATGAGCAGGGGCTGGTATAACAATGGGGCTGGGTTCCCTTATTATGAAGCGCAGTCATCAGGGGCGTGGCTTGCATTGGGGTTGGCAATTATCATATCTGCAATGCCCTATCTGCGAGGGGTGTGGCGACAAGCATGGAAGCCTGGTGATGGTCAGATTGTACAGGCAGAAAGTAGACTCTACAGGCAGGCATTTATAGGGCTGGTGGTTGGTTTGGCCTTGCTGCTGCTCTTCACGACATGGCTTGGTATGACTGCATGGGTGGCCCTTGTATTCTTCGTGATCTATTTCATACTAGCCATCAGCATTACTCGCGTCAGAGCCGAGCTTGGCACTCCACACGAAATTTACTTTGTGAACCCGCAGCAGATAATGGTCAGCCTGTTTGGATACAATGTTCTTGGGCCAGCAAACCTGACCATCATATCCGCGATGTATTGGTTCAACAGATGCTACCGAAGCCACCCGATGCCTAATCAGTTGGAATCTTTCAAAATGGCCGAAGGAACCGCCATAAAGATTAAGCCGTTGATTTACGCGTTATCTTTGGCGGTGATAGTGGGGCTGTTTAGTGGATACTGGGCAAATCTTAGCATTACATACCATGAAGGCGGTATGGCAAAGTGCATTGGATATAAGGGATTTGTAGGAGCCGAGTCATTCGACCATCTTAGCCAGTGGCTGCAAAACAAGCCATCAGCTAACATAACGCAAATCAGCTACATGATCGTAGGAGCTGTAATAGTTGCCGCCTTAACCGCCCTGCGTGGAGCTTTCGTTGCATGGCCGTTCCATCCTGCCGGATACGCACTTGCTGTAAGCTACGCGATGGATTATTTCTGGTTCGCGTTCTTAGTAAGCTGGCTGGCTAAGTTATTAATTGTGCGATACGGCGGTATGAAGCTGCACAACAAGCTGGTGCCGTTCTTCCTGGGGTTGATTCTAGGCGACTTCTTCATAGGCTCCGTCTGGGTAATAATCGGCCCGATCCTGGGAACGCAGGCTTATAGGATATTTATATAGAAGGGAAAGGTGCCGGTCGACGCAAGACGTAAGACGCGTAACGCACCAACGCACAACGTAATATAACAAAGAAGTTGGTCCAGGATGCACATCCTGGGCCATCAGTTTGTGGTTACCTTAACAGAGAAACAGCAGTTCATTTCATAAAAGGAGCTTTTGTTTTGACATCCAAAGAACGTATGCGCCGTGCGATGTCCGGTGAGAAGCCGGATCGTGTGCCACTGATGTGCCAGATATCGCTGGGTCACATATATAAATACGCCAATATCTCGCCCGAGGAATACTGGTATACCTCAAAGGGTATGGCTGAAGGATATATCCGCCTGGCTGATAGATATCATTTCGACGGCATATTAATGAATGTGCTCGGAATTAACCCAGACATACGAACCAGGATTAAGAGCGTTGAGAAAATCAACGACGGTCACATTATCACCTGGGACAACGGCTCAAAGACTATCTGCCCGTCTAATGATGATCCCAGGCCTGTCGAGATTATCCCATCACAAAACAGAAACCCGCTGATATCTGAGATCGATATCGACTCAATTAAAGTGATCGATTCGCCATCTGGCCTGCCCCCATATATTTTGGATATCGTCGATTATGTAATGGAGCACAGGGGAGATACGCTGTCGATCCACGGCGAAATCGGAACTGTGTTCGAGAGATTCCTTGAGCTGATAGGCTCCCTTGCCGATGGGTTGATGGCCATGCTGGATGATCCTGATAAATGCAAGAAGATACTAGAGCTCATGAACCAGGAAGTTATCGCATACGCGCATGCTCAATGCTCGCGTGGAGTTGATGCATTCAAGCTGAGCTCGCCTTACGTGGGTGCCGGATTCATCTCACGAGACATGTATGAGGAGTTCATACTTCCATACGAGAGAGACCTGGTCAGCGCGGTTCATGATAATTACGGCATACCCTGCTACATACACACCTGCGGAGCCATAGGCGACAGGCTGGACCTGATGCTTCAAACCGGAACAGACGGCTTGGAATGCCTCGACCCACCCCCGCTAGGCACAGTCGACCTGGAGCAGGCGATAAACAATATCGGCGACAAGATATTTATAAAAGGCAACCTGGACTCAGTAAACGAACTCCTGGGCCACAGCCCGCAGGATGTAAAAGAAATAGCCAGAAAACGCATCGAGCTGGGCAAGAAAGCAAAAGGCTTCATCCTAAGCTCAGCCTGCTCCGTGTCCCCCCTCGTGCCATCTGAGAACATAGATGCGCTTTATGATGCTGTCGAGGAGTATGGGAAGTATTAGAGAGCGGATCGCAGATCCGCAAGAGGTGGGTCCAGGATGGCACATCCTGGACCATCTGCGTCTCATGACCGGTCACAGGGCGGGTCCGGCGACGAAAAATACTGAGAGGTATGCGATGATTTGGAATGGACTCATCGTTACGACAAACACACCGACGAAGTATATGAAGCCAAGCAGCAGCTATAGGGGCGTAGCATATGGTGAGGCGTGGCCACTGCAGGAGTTACCAGAGCCTGATCGCAGCAGTTATGAATCTAGCTTAATTACTAGAGTCGACTCTTTGATGCAGTTCCGATATGAGTATGGCAAAGAGCCTCCGGGTGTAGTCAATAACGTAGAGTTTACATATGCATATGCGGAGTGTTGCCGAAGTAGAGGGATCTCGGTTCGACTACTACTTTGTGCGACCACCTCGCCGTGCCCTCAGTTGGATGATTCGATTGCCCTTGATCTCAGTGCACGGGCACAATTCATTGGATACGACTATATAGGGGCCGGCTGGGGATATTCGGCGCTCTATGACGATCTTTACTCAGAATTGCCATTCGCAGACTTGGAGAAGTGTATTCCATTGCTTAACACCAATGGGTTATTCGACAAACTAAGTGATCTTGAGCATTATATCGAGGTGCGTTGGCAGATACTGGAACAAGCAGGAGAGCAATATGTCCTGCACGGAACCAGGATGGTGCGAGAAACCCCGCTTGAAGACTGGGGTAGTTTCTGGCCGTGTGTGGTTTATGAACTACCGTAAAATCTATAGTAGAATTTGAGTTGCTTCGGTTGCAGTGAATTTAGCCTTGCTGTTCGATCATATTCAGACCCCGCTGCCGAAGCCACCGGACATGCTAACTTTGGGACTTGAGGCTTGGTAGCTTTGGGTGGCTGGTGCATCTATCTGATGATCCACACAGGAAGTCCCGAAACCGCCCCTCGGGCGACAGCGGTTAGCTCGTTTCGGGATTTCCGCTTCGCTCAAATCCCGAAACACCAAACATAGATGCGCTTTACGAGGCTGTCGAGGATTACGGGAAGTATTAGGCTCATCGCTTAAGCCGCGTGGGGGAAGCGGATCGCAGATCCGCAAGAGGTGGGTCCAGGATGGCACATCTTGGACCATCGGAGTTTATGGAGGGTGTATTCTATGAAACGCGTGAGAATGAGAATGCTGTTGGGAATGCTGATGATTTGGATGTCATCTGGCGCTTTCTGTGGCGGTATTCCGATAGCGCCGAAGCAGGATTACTGGATGGGGATGTATTATAATCAACAGAAGATTGGATCTCTTCATGTAGTAGTGAAAGAAGATGAAGTGGACGGCAAAGACAGGTTGTGCAGGAACGAGACATTGCGGATTCGCTACCGAATTCCAAATAAGAACTTCTTGTATAATATAGAGCGGCACTTATTGACCGATACAACGTTCGCTCCAATATCCGACAGTCACACCATCGACTACACGGACTCATCTAGGAGTGGCTATTATCCGACAACCTCAGAGATAACCTATGGCTTAAGCAGCGCCAAGTGGAAAACTACGGCTAATGGGGTAGTCGATGTGAAGACGATGCCTATCACTGAACATGATCGAGCGGTTGTTGTTGCCGGGAATCAGTATGATATGGGCAGAAGAAAGCTTTCACCAGGTGATAGATTTGATATCAACCATTTCCGATACATGATGAAGGTTTTTCTAGACACAGGTAATAGCCTCAACCTTGGTGAGGCAAGTGTTTATGTAATGCGTGCGGAGACGGTAACGGTCAATGGGATAGCATACAACACCATTGTCACATCTGAGAAGTATGCGGATGCGTATACTATAGTTTGGCACCTGGATAATGGTGAGATTGTTAAGTGGGAGATGCCTGAGGACCACATAGTCTGGCTTCGGGAGAGTAAGGAGAATGCTACAGAGATCGACGAAGGGGAAGGGCCGCTACTCGATCCGAATGCAAAGTCCGCTGTTGCTAATAATGTTAGTGCTGAGCTACTAGAGCGTTCTCTAAGCAACTTCGATTATTGGATGGGAGTATACTCTGGCACAACCAAGCTAGGGTATGTTCACATTACCACGAAACAGGACAAACTGGATGGTAAGGATGTCTTCCGAAGAGAAGAAATCTTTCACTCGCATATGAACTCGTCGGGCAAGAGTTTTAACGTAGATATCAACCACGTTCAATATGTCGACAGCACGTTCTTCCCTATCCTTGAAACAATGAGTATTACCGGCGGTGACCCAGATAAACCTGGGCCAAAGTCATCTACTGCAGAATACCGATATGGTAAGGACATGGCTTCCTGTAAATATAGCCTTGGTGATGACCTGCAAACCACGATGGTACCTTTGACTGAGGAAGACAGAGCCAAAATTGTTGCAGGGCGTGCGTATGTATTTGGCATGCTAAGGTTGCCTGTCGGAAAAAGCATCGATGTGAACCACAGCTATTATACAATAGAACGTGACAAAAACTGTAAATGGAAATTTAGTGACGCTATGATAAGTGTCTTGCGCCGCGAGACACTCAATCTCAACGGAGTAACATATGACACATTGGTTATATCTGATAGAGCCAAGAACGGCAGAGAAACGACCAGGTGGCAACTTGATACTGGAGAGATCTTGAAAGAGGATATACCTCAAGAGGACCTAATATGGGTGCGAGAAGGCAAAGAGAAAGCGACAGAGATTGATAGGATGGAACCTCCAAAGATGACCAAGTGAGAGGATAAGCTTATATTTGGTGTTTCGGTGTTTCGGGAATTAAGGCGTGGTAGCTTTGGGCGGCTTGTGCATCTATCTGACGATCCACGCCGGAAGTCCCGAAACCGCCCCTCGGGCGACAGCGGTTAGCTCGTTTCGGGATTTCCGCTTCGCTCAAATCCGAAACACCAAACTAATGGTTTCCCCCACACATCGTATTCAATGATCTCTCGATAAATTCGCTTGAACGCGCCATCACCTCATCGTAATGTAGGTGAAGACCATGTGCATCATCTTCATAGATCACCATCTCTGCAGGTATGCCATGCGACCTGACGCGCTCGTAGATAATTTTCAGGTTATCAACGGGAGCGGCGTCCAAAGCACCGTGCAGGATCATGATCGGCACTTTGATCTTGTGAGCCTGTCCTATCGTGGATCGCTCAATCATAGTCTTTTTCCGCTCTCCTGGGTCGGACGGATACCATCGATTCGCGTGTACGCCAAAAGGGGCTGTTATGCTCCACAGGATAATCCCACACTGCCAAGGTGCATTTGGCTGCGATAGAGCGAGCAGACTGAGATAACCACCATAACTATAACCCACAAGCGCGAGTGGGCGGTTGCTGTCGGTGTGGCGGGCCCAGTCTAGGCCGCAGTCGACAATATCTTGCATGTCAGTTCCACCGTATTCCCCAACGTTTGCAGCTAGGTGCTCATCGCCGTATCCGAGACAGCCTCTGTACGCAGGTGCAACTACCTCGAATCCCGCCGCCAACAGGCCCAAGATTGTTGGATCATCTTGTGATACCTCGGCACCGGGACCACCTATTACCAATTCGACAGCAATTGGGTTTGGGTTCGGTGGTGAAAACCTATGCACCGGAATATCGCGACCGTCTCTCGCTGAGACGACATACTCAATGTGCTGGTAATCAGGCATGACGCTTGGCGGCGCTTTTATAATAGGAACGCACGTAGAACCTATTTGCCAACGATATACGCATGAATCTTCACCGAGGAAGTACACTGTATTGCCATCGCTGTTGAAGCAAAGGTCGCATCCGGTGAGAGTCCGCTTTACTGGAGACAAGTTTGCTAGAGAGAGACAGGCGACTTTCTGTCCACCAGGGAAAGACATTAGCTCTAACTCGTTGGAGGTGGCTACGACGATATTGTTGCCGTCCGGAGAGAAAGCACCACCGCAAAGACCTCTCATTTCACATGACCATACTGTCTTGGAGTTTTCCAGATCTATGGCATGCAACTGATACGAATCGCTTGTCTTGCAGGTAGTTAGGATGTGAGACGAGTCCCGCGACCAACAATGCCTGTTTGGTTCGCAGTAGAGATCGTTAGGACGGGGAAGCAGCTTGGCTTCTCCTGTTTCCAGATCGAAAACACATACCCAACCCGGCATACCTGGTTCGTTAAGATGCTGTTGAAGAAAAGCGAGCTTTTTCCCTTGCCGGTCCCACTGTGGAAATCTGTCGCCAGTAGCCGCATTTGTTAATTGCTCGCAATCATGGCTGTCTACATCGATGTAGAATATATGCGGAGGCTCGGGGTCTTCAGCCGATCTCCCACAGGCACTAAACGCGAGTTTCGACCCATCAGGAGACCACTCCGGAAATCCAGCATGTAGCGTAGAGTCCTCAAATAGCGTATACGGGGTCGTACAGCCTATATCCAAGAGGTAGATTCGGCCAGCGACGGAGCCGAACGCTAGTTGGTTGCCATCTGGAGAAAGTCGCATGTGCCAGGGTAAGAAAGACTTGTCTATTCGAGCAACAGTCTGTTTTGACTGCATGCTGTAGACAAAAACATTCAGCTGGCCGGTTTGATCGCTTTCATTGACCGCAAGCAGATCAGATATGGGATTTACGTCTAGTCCAGCGTACATATCATCTTAACCCCTAATTCTCAACTCTCAATTGCCTGCTGCAATCCCACCATCAAACTAAAATCAGTCCCCAGTCGGGTCGTAGCGGCGGAAGATCAAGCCGGAGATGGTTACGCCTGCGGCGCCTACGGCTATGTTGGCTGCGGAGATGATCAGTGCGGCGGTGTAGTAGGATGTCCTGAAGAAGATCAGGCACAACACGCCGAGGACCACTGATGGTATGACGGCTAGCGATACCAGGAAGAATGATAGCAGGCCGCTGATGTAGTTCTGGGCGACGTCGCGGTTTTGGGGGTAGAGCACACCGGGGATGGCGGTCAGGGAGATGTTAGCAAATCCGAGGAACGGTGCGCCTATGATGCATGAGAGCAATACCGGGCCGCGAGTCTCGGGGATGATCCACCACATTGCACCTGAGAATACCAACACCCCCGCTGTGAGGTAGATCACGGAGTTCACCGTCTGTGCGAGCATCACTTTCCATGCGGCTATCGGCATCGACTTCAATATATTCGCCTGCTTGAGTTCATTGCGCATCTCAGTGGGGGCTGTGAGAGAGAGCAGCCACACCACATACAGCAGCACCGCAGGCGCGTATGGGAGCATATCGGTAATCTGATCGGCAATTGTATGCTTGATCACGAATATGACCAGCACCGGCACGATTAGCATTAGCGCGACCTGGCTGCGTGACACCCTATAGCGCACCACCAGGCTCTTCCAAAGAAGGGCGGTCGCACCTGCTCCAAATGGAGGGATGTCCAGTCCACCCAGGTGTCTGGTGCCCTTTTCCTTTAACGCATCGACGCGTGCACCGGCGAAATCTCCAAACCGCATGCGTTGTCTTCTCAAGGCGAATCTGGTGCTGATCCCAAGCGATGGCTCATAGATGTTCTCGCGGCGTGACATCAGCAGCGCGAAGCTGGCTCCCGCGAGTAGCCACAGGCACACGAAGTGGAACCACTCCTCAGCCGTGACACCAAGAAGAGGGGCGAGCAGGAGAGTGGCACACCAGCGGGCCGGGGCGAATACAAAGCTGACCACAGGCGAGTTGGTCGCCCAAAGAATGCTCGCATAACTGCTGCCGGTCTGAATATATTGATATATGCCAAACCCAACCGCCGTGACTGGGCCGATTCCAAGTGCGATCTTGATTAGAATTCCAGCCTGCCTCAGCCGCTCAAACCCGAACGTAAATACAATATAAATGGTGTGGGAAAGGTTCACCACGGTGAGCAGGAGAGCTGTCACCGCAGTAATGCTCAGCAGCCCCCACGGGAATAAGGCCACACCAAGTCCTGAATACATAGGCGCTCCTATCACAAGGAATAGGAACGTCACATAGAACCCATATTTAATGTAGTCTTTGAACAACTGCAGAAGCAGCACGTGGCGGCGGCTGACTGGTGTCGGGAAAAGAAAGTCGATATGCGCCAGTGAAAAGACCATAGTGCCGGAGCTGAACGCGTTATACATAACCATCATGCTGCCGATGCTTAGGACTATAAATATAATCGCCTCAATGGTCTCTACGGGTAGATGCTGGATGAGGCCGAGGTCGGTGTGCCGTGGCTTGATGTCGCCCGAAACAAACGCCGTGCCCTGTATTAACCAGGAGCAAATCCACGCACCCATCAACAGCAGGGGTATCAACCTTTTAGGGCTTCGAGTGGCATACTTTATTGAGTTGATGATCTGCCTGATCTCAAGATAGATTAGGGGTTTCAACAGATACACCCTCCTTCGAAAATATACTATTTTCGTCCCTTCGCGACGAACCTGACAGCGCCGCTACTGCGGTGCGAGAAGGTTCGTCGGCGATTCCTCAGTAAGAGTCAGGAATACATCTTCAAGAGAGGCATCAGTGCCCATTCGAGCACGTTCGTGAAGCTCGGCCAGGTTGCCCTCAGCTACTATCGCACCTTTTCGGAGTATAATGATCCTGTCGCACAGGCGCTCAGCGGTGTCCAGCATGTGAGTACTGATCAGGATGGATTTACCCTCCTGCTTGGCTGATGTAATCATCTCCTTGAGCTCATGCACCCCCCTGGGGTCGATGCCTATCAGCGGCTCATCGAGCAGGACCACATGCGCGTCGTGGACGAATGCGCAAGCAATGGCCAGCTTCTGTTTCATTCCTTTGGACAAGCTCAAGACGAGGTCTCCGCGTTTGTCGTAGAGATCAAAGCGGTGCATGAGTGTCTCAGCACGCTCCTCAAAGCTGTCCATTGTCTGGTAAGCCATCGCGATAAAGCGCAGGTGCTCGTATACCGTAAGCATCTCATACGGTGTCGGAACCTCTGGGACAAAGGCTATCCGGCGCTTAGCATCTTCTTCGTTGGTCGACAAATTGACACCCTCGACCTCAATCACCCCATCCGTTGGCTGGACAATACCGGTCACACAACGAAGGACAGTGGTTTTACCTGCGCCGTTAGGCCCCAGCAAGCCGACAATCTCGCCATCGCGCACATCGAACGACAGACTGTCCACCGCAAGAGTTTTCTTATAATATTTTGTAAGATTGGATACTCTGAGCAATGTAATAGCTCCGATATGGAGAAGTAAATTACAGGAACCTTTGCTTGTTAGCCAGCATTATTCATAACCATATTGAATACCGCATTATTGCTTGCGGTATTCGGCTAAGGTGAATAATGCTTATTAGAGCGTTAATAAAGCCACATGGTTCCACAGAGGAGACAACTAAAGGTTTCGCCCTATGTGGCATGCAATCCTGCTGATACGACAGTCCACATTTTCTGTAGCAATCGATAAGATCATGGAGGAACCGTGTAAACGGTTACAGAATCCATCAGTAGGTGCCGCTTTCGGGGCGGAAACCAACATTTACGCGTACAGGGTTACGCATAAAGCCTGAGGATATTTCTAATGAGCGAGAAATCGAACGATAAAGTGCGCATTGGCATTATTGGAGTTGGTGGGATGGGCAGCTATCACGCGTCCTACCTGCTCGATGAGAAAGTCAAGAACTGTGAGCTCACCGCAGTCTGTGATATCGACAGCAGCAAGCTGGAGAGGTTTACAGGCATTCTGCGATATTCGGACAGCGCTGAGCTGATCCGGTCCGGCGATGTCGACGCTGTAATCGTCGCTACACCACACTATGCACATACGTGGATAGGCATTGACGCACTGAAGAACGGGCTGCATCTGCTTACCGAAAAGCCGATATCAGCACACAAGGCCGATGCTGAGCGCCTGATCGCTGCTCATACAAACAAGGATCAGGTCTTCGCGGCGATGTTCCAACAGCGAACGATGAACCTTTACATCAAACTGAAAAAATTAATTGAGAGCGGCGAACTTGGAGAGATCACGCGAGTCAACTGGGTTGCAAGCGACTGGTTCAGGACTGAAGCCTACTATGCCAGCGGTGGATGGCGTGCCACGTGGGAAGGCGAAGGCGGCGGAGTGTTGCTCAACCAGTGCCCGCATACCATCGACATGATGCAGTGGCTGTGCGGAATGCCGGTAAAGGTTAAGGCGTTCTGCAAGTTCGGTGCGAAGCATAATATAGAAGTGGAAGATGAGGTCACAGCTTACTTTGAATATGCAAACGGAGCCACCGGAGTCTTCGTGGCAAACACCGGTGAAGCGCCCGGCACCAACCGGCTGGAGATTGCTGCGGAAAACGGCAAAGTCGTGGTCGAGAATGGAAAAATAAACTTCACTCGAAATGAAACCCCGACATCGGTCTTCTGCAAGACCTGCAACTCCGGATTTGACAGGCCTGAAGTGTGGAATGTCGATGTTCCCTATTCACACGGCGGAGGCGATCATCTGATCGTGACTCAGAACTTCGTGAATGCCATTTACAACGGAACTCCACTTATCGCGCCGGCAGAAGAGGGTATAAAATCACTCGAACTGGCAAACGCAATGATCTATTCACAAATAACCGGACAGACTGTAGATCTGCCGCTCGACAGCGCGGCCTATGAGGAAGTGCTGAAGGGCTTGATTGCGCAGTCAAAGTATGTAAAGCCGGAAGTCCAGGCGCAGGAGATGAACCTCACTACATCGTTCAAGAAGTAGATCGAGCGTGATAGGAGATTGATTATGTATTACACCGGATTCGCGGATGAAGCAGCAGGTAATATAGACGAGCAGATCCGCGCAACGAAGGAGATCGGCTGGGAAAACATCGAGAGCCGGGGCGCTAATGGAGCTAACATACACGACCTGTCGGACGAGGATTTCGACATCGTCTACGGCAGGCTACAGGACTCCGGCGTCAAGGTAAACTGCTTCGGGTCTGCTATAGGCAACTGGGGCAAGAAGATAGATGAGCCGTTCGACTCATCCCTGGCGGAGGCACGCAGGGCAATACCTAGAATGCAGAGGCTGGGAACAAAACTGATCAGGATCATGAGCTTCGCCGTTCTGCCGGACCGTGGGCCTGACGATCAGATGGAAGAGGAACGGTTCCGCAGGCTTCGTGAGCTGCAGAAAATGTTCAGCGACGCCGGTCTGCAGATGGTCCATGAAAACTGCAGCAACTACGGCGGAATGTGCTGGCAGCACACCATGAAACTGATCGAGAACGTGCCTGGGCTCAAGCTGGTTTTCGACACCGGCAACCCGGTCTTCACTAACGACTTCGGAAAGGCCACACCCTACCCCAAGCAGTCGGCATGGGAGTTCTATTCTCATGTAAAAGAACATATAGTCTATGTTCACATCAAAGACGGATGCTGGGATTACGAGAAGCAGCAGGTAGTCTACACATGGCCGGGTGAGGGCGAGGGCGATGTCCGCGCGATAGTGAAAGACCTGCTAAAGAGCGGCTACGACGGCGGTTTCTCAATGGAGCCGCACCTGGCAGTAGTCTACCACGACCCCACCATAACGTCACCCGATGAAATCCGCTATAGGAATTATGTGGAGTATGGACAGCGGTTTATGAAACTGGTCGAGGACGTGAGATAGGGGATAGGGATTGGTGACGGGTGACGGAATTATAGTTCGGGCAGATCAGAGATCTGCCCGAACGTACATGCGAGTGGGACCAGCCAACGCGCAACGCATAACGCATTAACGCACAACGTTATTTTCGGACTCTCAACTCTCCACCCTCCACTCTCAGCTAAAAAGCCAGCGGGCTGATGTAACAAAACATCTGCCCGCTGTTTGGAGCATCACTTGAGCGGTTAGCTTTACCCGTCTTGTGCGGGTTTGGAGAGTCGTATTGCTTGTGGAATTACTCACTTTATAGGTCACGTAATTCAGCTTGCTAGAGCGTCGTTGATCTCGTCCAAAATGCTGGACAGCAACTGGTCTTTGTCGCTTTCAGACGTGTTCTGGCTTCCCTGGCTGTTCAGAAAATCGGCGAGTTGAGCATCCTGCTGCTTCGCGTATTGTTCAACCGGGGGCTGCGGCCTGCCGCCACCGCTGGGTGGTTCCGGCGGCTTCAACTGAGAGACATCCCCACCCTCAGCAACATTCTGGAACTTCTCCGCGAGGTCCGATAGCATCTTGTTGTCGCCGCCACTGGATTCCTCTGCAGCGGAACTAAGCTTATCGGCTATTTTCGCACAAACTTCCTTCAGCTTTTCCGGGTCGGACTTCGCAAGTTCCTGGAGCTTGCTGTATATCTCGGCCGGTTTCGAAAGGTCCAGCGAATCCGCTAGAGAAACGCTGCTGGAGCTAGTGGAAACCGACAGACTGGTATCGGAAGACACCTCGTCTGTGGACTGCGTTGCATACAAATCAGCAATGCTAAGTGCGGAACTGTAGTTGTTTACTCCTATTACACTCATTGCTTGCCTCCTGATTTGGCCCGTATTGATTGATGCGCGCAATTATTGGAGCCATGACTTGTATCGGCACGTAATCAGTTATTATTTAGATATAACTCATATGCAAGTATTATTTACTCTATATATGGAGGATATTCTGCCAACAATAGTAGAAGCAGGCAATAGTTGATGTGCGCAACTATTGAGCAGGAGGAAGATAATGGCTGATGAGATGGTGAAGCAGTGCGCGGCAAAACTGCTGGAAACTTGCCGCTGGGTGGTTAGAACTACAAAAGCTGAGATAGGCAAGCGTTCCTCAGCCGCGTTGTCCGTTCGCGAAACCGTAGCAATGATGATGATAGGAGAAAAGAACAGCGCGTCTCTGTCTGCCATCTCAGAGCATCTCGGCTGCACGCTTTCCGGTGCATCAAGAATGATTGATGGCCTGGTTGATCAGGGCTACATCGCGCGGGCAACGGCGGAGCACGACCGAAGGCAACTCACCCTAACGCTCACCGCCGACGGACGCCACGCATTGGAGCAAGCGAGTGCTGAGGAGATGTCGTATATGGTTGATATGCTTTCGTCACTTACCCCAACCGAATGCTCAATGGTAAACTTGGTAATGGACCTGCTGCGAAGGAATATCACAGACAGCCGCCTATAAGTGGGGGCGGCGGTTTGGGGGACTAAATACAATAACTGAGTGGGTCCGAACCTGACCGCCGATGTCAGGTTCGGGCCCACGCTTTTTCTATCCTCCACAATCTAGTAGGGCGACGGCACAACTTGATAAACCACCGTTGCGCCCTCATACGACGGCTGGTAATAGACGCCTCCACAATTCTGGTAGGTCACTCCATTTGCAACCACCGCCGTGCAAGAAGGTGGCAGAGTGTAAACGACCGTGCCTGGAGAAGCCAGGGCTGCGCCGGTGACACCGCCAATAAAAGCTCCCGCTGCAAACGCGCCCCAGTCATCATCCCAGTCATGCCCCCAACCATTGTCGACATCCACGTTGACGTCGCGGTCTATGTTAATATCGTTTCGACCCGTGTTAACACGATTGGGATTTGAAGGTCTGGTGCTCGGCCTGCCTGCTTGACCCGCGCCAGGCCCGGCAGGCCGTGTACTTGGCGTGGTAGGACGTGTGGTTGGACGCGTACTCGGCATTGGACGCGCTCCCCCTCCTGACGGACGCGAGATCCCGCCACCACTTCGTCCACCGCCACCTCGGCCACCGCCACCCCCTCGGCCTCTCGCTTGAGCTTGATCTACAGCAAGCACGGCAAAGATTGGGAATGTAGCAAATAGCGCCACTGTTGCAATAGTCAACAATCGGATTTTGAACCTATCTGCGAGCCGATTCATTTGGAGCCTCCTTTCTTTGGTGTTGCCTGTCGCTTAACGGTGGGTAGCGTACGCATGTCAATCTTCTGAGCACCGGCAGGCGGCATGAATACAAATGTGTAGGGATCAAAGACAGGCGATGTGTTCCAGTCACTATACGATGCCATATACTGCGGCTGGCCACTCGTGCGTTTATCTGTAATAATGATGCGCATCGGCAGTGGAGTATCGCCTTCCGCAATCCAGATCTGCCAGTCAATATCCGGCTGGCGGAATGCAAGTTGGTGAGTCATAACTTCACGAACTGGTGACTCACCGACGTAGGTACCCGACTTCACATTCGCTATCATTTTGCTATAAGGATCACTAGACAGGAGATCGGCCCCCGGCAAAACCAGCCCATACTTCTTTCTAGCAACCACTACCAGTTCATCGATTGTGCCAGGCGCGCTCCACGTCGCGTAGTAGTTCAGCCTAGGCGAGAAGATAGTAAACGTATTACCATCGTAATACATCTGGACATTGTGGTGGGCGCTGATCATATTAACCAGGAGCTTATTTGGCCGCTCCATCCAGACATCTCCGTATCTGTCCGTATCCAGACGCTGCCCGGACGGCGTAACGCCTTCCACCACGGCATCCACATGCACAGAGAAGCCTTGCAAACTGCTCAAGTAGTCGCTCATCTGCCTGAGGATTTGTTCAGCCTGAGGGTCTATGGCTGGTGCTTTGGCAGTTGCTCCATTGCTGTACGAGACCGACACCGAGCACAGGACCAAAGTAAGGATAATAATAATCGACCTCGGTTGTTTTCCCATAACATATCCTCCTTACAATTCCATGTGCATCTATCTATGCACTTTGAGATGTTTCCCACTCCCGTACGGGCACCAACCGTTTTACTTGCATTACGGTCCTGATGCTTCATATCGCACCTTGATTGGTGATTATGAGGATTAGATAAATAATGGTGTGGGGAAGTTTAGCAGGCAAAAAAATGAGCAGCCACTAAGTGTGGCCGCTCATGTCAAATCGCGTTGTGGGTCCGGCGGCTTCGGCAGCTTCGCCTTCGGCTCCGCAGTCCGAAGCAACGTACATTGCCTCTTCGACTGATGACCGACGACCAGTGCCAACCCCCAACCTCTATCCCCCATCCCCGGCTTTAGGAATCACGACAGTGACCGTGGTGCCCTTGCCCTCTTCGCTGGAGACTGTCATCGTTCCCTTGTGTGCTTCGATTAGTTTGCAGGCTATGCTCAGGCCAAGGCCGGAATGGGAGTCGTTGGGGGTTCTTGCCGCATCTGCTCGATAGAACGGATCAAGCACATAGGGCATATCCGCGGCGCTGATTCCTTTGCCTGTGTCGCTGATAGTAATTCGGACATCAGCTCCATTTTCCAGCGTGACTTTCACTTCAGAGCCCTGCCCGGCGTAGCTTATAGCATTGCCAATGACGTTATCAAGCACCTGGATTATTCGGTCGGGGTCGATTTTTACTTTGATTGGCTGAGTGGATTCCAAGGGGTGTATTGTAATGCCCGCAGCGGCGGCTGCGGCGTCGTGCGACTGTATAACCGAGCACACCAGCTCCCGCATATCCACTTCCATCATGTTCAATGGAAGCTCTGTGAGGTCCAGCTTTGCCAGGTCCATCAAGTCCTGCACCAGCCTCCGCAGTCGCTGTGATGTGCTTACCAGCGCGGATATTGCAAAGTCTCTTCTCGACGGCTCCTCAGCCAGACCATCTTTTAGAGCTTCGGCCATTGTGCCCATGGTGGTCACAGGACTTCTGAGCTCGTGCGCGATGTCGGCGAGAAACTGCCTGCGGCGTTCGGCATCTTCTTCCAGGTGGCTGATCTGGTCCGAAACCTGCTGCGCCATTTCATTCATCGCCTCAGCCACGGCTGCAAATTCGTTCTTGCCTCTGGCTGGAATGCGGTAGGCGAAATTACCCGATTGGAATGCGTCGGCTCCTCTCGCCAAATGCGTGAGAGGTTTCGTGAACTTGCGTCCCATCCACGCACCCGCCAGCGCTGCAAGCCCAAGAGCAACCACAAGCCGCAGAATAAGGCCTCTCAGCTCAAACCACATGGGAGAAGGGCCCATCGGATGATCTTTGGGTTCGTTTTCAGGGGCGCGCTCAAGTTGAGTATCGGAAGCCGAGCGTTTGGAGTGTTTTGGGATAGGAGGTCTGCCGGTAAAAAACTCCACTACACCAAACTTTGGTTCTTGAATCGGCTTTGGATAAACATCAGGATGCTTGAGCATCTCCTGCCGAAACGATCGGAAGCTCAGGTAGTTGAAGTAGTTTGCAACCCCACTGCTGATTACCCAACTGAACACAACCGTGAGTAGTATGGCAATGGTGAGGTTCACACGAACGCTAGCCCGCGGGACGATAAGCATATCCGACTCCTCTAACAGTCGCTATCGGAAAATCAATGCACCCTGCTCCCGTCAATTTTTCACGCACGCGGCAGACCAGGTTGTCTACAAGCCGGAACTCTCCATAAAAATCTTCGCCCCATATTGTCTCCACCAACTGCTCGCGAGTCAGGACGATCTGCGGGTGCTCCATAAGCGCAGCCAGGAGATCATATTCCATTGTTGAAAGCTCCACAACCGATCCGTTGACCTTGACCCTGTGCTCGTCAAGCGACAGCTCCAAATCTCTCCACCGATAAGCCGGGGCTGCTACATGGCTACGGCTTCTCCGCCGCAGGAGAGCCTGTATCCGGGCGACAAGCTCCGAAACATTGAATGGTTTGGTGACATAATCGTCCGCACCGATCTTCAGAGCGCGCACTTTATCGATATCACTGTCTCTGGCAGAAAGCATCATTATCATAGCGTCAGATTCGCTGCTGATTACCTCGCACGCTTTAATACCGTCCATTTTAGGCATCATAATATCGAGTATCACCAGGTCCGGGTGTGACTCTCGAACAGTCTGCACAGCAACCTCGCCATCCGTCGCTGCGATAACCTCATAGCCTTCAGCTTCCAGATACCACCGCAGCCCCTCTATCAGATTTGCATCATCGTCAACGATCAGGATACGCATAACCGCTCTGCCACTCCCGTATTGTTCAGATCGCGCCTCAT
>JAJFTD010000078.1 GCA_021373255.1 bacterium | reverse complement strand
CGAGCGGGTGGGTGATATGGAGTTCGGTTCTCACGCTATCCTGGAGTATTCGGAGGCGTTCCATAATGCCCTGGGCAGCGCACCTGAATCCGGTCGACCGCCCAAAATTGTGATAGATTACGCATTCAGCCGATTGAGCACGGTCTTTACTGCAATGCTTGGTAAGCTGAAGTGGGACACTGTGTCTTTGAACGCTTATGCCGATGTCACTCGCCTGATCAAGGACGAGCAGACCGAGCGGGCGGTGCTGGACAATCTTTCGCGAGTGGTAGTTACCTTAAACGCCGACGCGGGTGTACTAATGGACCCCGAGGGCGAGAAACTTCTAGTGGTTGACAACCAGGGCCGTGTGATCGACCCCAACACTCTCACCGCTGCATTTGCTTCACTCTTCGCTTCACAGTCGCCTAATTCGGTTGTGGCCGTCCCAGTGACTGCCCCGGCGGCTATGGAAGATATAGTGGAAGCATCCGGCGGCAGTATACTTCGCACCAAAACTGATCCCCGCGCGCTTATGGCGAGAGCCGAAGATGGTGACGTGCAGCTTGCATGTGACTGCCGGGGAGGGTTCGTCTGCCCTGAGTTCCATCCATCAATGGATGCGATGTACGCCTTTGTGAAGCTGGTGCATCTGTTGCAGAAAGATGGACGCTCGTTCGCCGAACTTGTAGACTCTATACCCCGCTTCAATCTTGCCGCTCAAGACGTGCCCTGCCCATGGGAGCACAAAGGCAAGATAATGCGTGTGCTCGCCCAAGAAGAGGGCGGCCCAAACGCCGATTACACCGACGGCATAAAGATAATAAACGGCCAAACCTGGGCGCTGGTGCTCCCCGACTCATCCGAGCCCTGCTTCCACGTCTACGCCGAAGCATCCAACGAAGACACCGCCAGCGAACTAGTGCGCACGTACACCGAGCGCGTCAGAAAGCTGGCTGCATAGCAGCATAGTTCTTGATGTATGATGTCGATGGTCCAGGATCTGCGATCCTGGACCCACCTCTTGCGGATCTGTGATCCGCTTCCCCAGCACGCCGTGTTCACGTACGCGTTAAGCGGTGGCATCAGGAGATGCCATTTTGCCAATGCGAGCCAGATGATACATCTGCCCGAACTCACGATACTGCGGGACAAGTTTTTCGTCCCGAAGTCCCGGCTCTTCGAAGTGCTTCGGGACGAAAAGCAGTCCCGAAGCATAAAAGCATAAAAAGTTCCCAAGACAAAAATGGAGCCGGATAAGACGCTTCGGCTCCATTGAGCTGGAAATCTACTCGACTACTGAAGGAGTCAGTATTGCGTAAAGATACTTATTCTGACCGTCTTCGCTAGTGCGGACGAATCCACCGACTACAATGCTCTCTCTGTCATGATGCCTGCTTGTTGTGGCAAACGCCTCCTCAGAGTCACTAGTGCCGATCCCTGGCTTCGCCGTCTTCTTGAATGATATAAAAGTTCGGAGGGATATCGTCTTGTCGTCATTGATGTGTGGCAAGACCCGGAGGCTTTTTTGCCACACATATTTCTCGGCAACGGTTTGTACGGAAATCTTGGCGTCTTTATTATCGATAGTCGTTATTATCGGAGAAACAAGACTCTCGATCGGCGGCTTCCGTAGCGCGGTGACCAGATCAAGACTAAAAGCCGCGGATGTAGGATTTTCGGAAACCTTATTCATTAGTAGACTGATATGATTGTTTACTTCTGAAGGCACCTCAACGACCTCAGCCTTGATCTGCACCTGCTTCTGTGGGACACTCTGGGCAGTATCGGCGTTCAGAATACAGCTTGACGCCAGCCAAAGGAATATTGCAATATAAAGAACTTTGCGTGTAACTGAATAGTTCATAATAAACTCTCTTTCTGTCATACTGTTGTGCAAGTTATTCCTTCGACCGTCCGGCTGTAGGATTTGTTCCAATAACATGTGGCGAATCCGTTGTTTCGAGAAATCCCTTTCGCAAAACCGCCCACCCTGATGGTCCCAGATTTGCAATCAGTACTGTCGAAAGTTGCTCTTTCCGAGTCCCTGTAGAGGGACTTTGTGCTGTTGTTGCCGTGACTTTAGTCGCCCGGCGAATGAATTCGCTGCAACAAAGGCACGAAGTCGACTCGCAGCGACAGCAGACTCGCAGAGACTGCGATAGCTTTCGTCGACTGGAAAAGCAGACAGTATAAATGAACTTTCGACAGTACTGATCAGAGATCTGCCCGAACCTAAAGCTATCTCTTCCCTAATTCTTAATTCTTCACTCTCAATTCTCAATTCCCTTTTCCAGCCGCTTTCTCTCTTCTCGCCATCGTGACATCATTGCCGGGGTGTCTGACTGCGGTCCACCTTTGAGCATCCTGTTGAATTGGTTTGTGGCGACTGGGTCATCAGGCTCGGCTTGTATGCGCGTGGCCCACAGGTCTAGCGCCTCAGTCGTGCGTCCCGCGTGTTCATAGGCGTGGGCGAGGCTGTGCCACACGAAGTTCGGTGGATCGAATGCGGTTGCCATGGTCAGAAACTGCACGGCTTCATCGTATCTCTCATGCATGTATAGAAAGTAACCGAGATTGAAGTACATGTCATAGCGGTCGGTGTTGTTTGCAAGCCCTTCTTTCAGAAATGCTTCTGCTTCCTCATCTCGAAAATCGTTTTGCATAAGCCATGCGGTGTTGTCGTAGGCATCTATATCGTGTGGATCGATCTGCACGATCAGGCGCATTGTCGCGATACACCGTTCGTATTCGCCACTGTGCCAGAATTCATCGTTTACCTCCCAGAGCCTGTCACGCACGTCCGCGAAGATATTTTGCAACTTATCCAGCGATTCCGGTGGTATTTGCTGCTGTGAAAATGCTGACGAGGATACGGCAGCCCACAGGGCGAAGCATATCAACAATGAGCACATGTACTTGTTCATCTTATATTATCTCCCAACGAATTATGCAGCATATACCATTAAAATACCTTCCCAAGAGGAGTGCGATCAATGCGAATACCGGACATAATCGCCGCAAAGCGCGACGGCAAGGAGCTATCATCCAAAGAGATCAAAGGCATAGTGTCAGGTTATGCTTGGGGTGAAGTGCCGGATTACCAGATGTCGGCTTTCCTAATGGCTGTTTATATACGAGGACTTTCCTTTGCTGAGACCTCTGCGCTGACTCAGGCTATGGTCGAGAGTGGGACTGTGTTAAACCTTGACTCAATAACTGGTACAAAGGTAGACAAACACAGCACTGGAGGGGTGGGCGATAAGACCACCTTGGTTGTCGTACCTATGCTCGCTGCATGCGGGCTCAAGGTAGCGAAGATGTCCGGCAGGGGCCTTGGGTTTACCGGCGGCACCCTGGACAAGTTGGAGTCCATTCCCGGCTTCAATACTGCGCTGGATGTGGACCGCTTCATATCTCAAGTGAGCCGAATCGGGGCAGCAATAACCGGCCAAACGCATGGTATTGTGCCGGCGGACAAGAAGATATATGCCTTACGAGATGTCACTGCCACCGTGGAGAGTATTCCATTGATAGCCGCCAGTGTGATGAGCAAAAAGATAGCGTGTGGCAGCGATGTCATCTTGCTGGATGTAAAAGTCGGTAGCGGTGCGTTTGTGCACAGCATTGAGCAAGCCCGTGAACTTGCCCAAACTATGATTGTTATCGGCACTGCATTCGGCCGCAAGGTCTCGGCGGCGATAACTGACATGAACCAGCCCCTGGGTCGTGCCGTGGGCAACGCATTGGAGGCTGCTGAGGCCATAGAGACTCTCAAGGGTGGTGGACCATCGGACTTACGTGAGCTGTGTGTAGAATTATCAGCATTAATGTTATACATAGCTGGACAGTACACAGACTTGGAAGATGCGAGAAATGCATCTATATCAGCCCTGGCATCCGGCAGCGCACTTGCCAAGTTCATTGAGATTATCAACGCTCAAGATGGTGATCCTCGTGTGATCGATGATCCTAATATTCTTCTGCAGGCTGCGATTGTGCACGAGGTCAAGAGTGCCACATCGGGATATGTCAAAGCGATTGATTGTGCTCGAATCGGCACTGCTGCGTCGATCCTCGGAGCCGGACGTGAGAGGAAAGAGGATACCATCGATCCGGCGGTAGGTTTGGTTGTTATGAAGAAGCTGGGGGATGCAGTCGAAGTTGGCGAGGTACTTGCTCTGATCTATGCAAACGACCCACAGACTATACCGTCAGCCTCATCCGCCATTCTGGAGGCTTACCAAATCGGGGAGCTTGCCCAGGTTCCGCCCCTGATTTACGAGGTCATCCATTAACTATGTACAAAAAAAACAACCCCAGCTTGCCTGCAAGCCGGGGTCGGAAGGAAAGGAGGAGAAAGGAGAAAAGATAACCAGTATCTTTGTCATTTTATTCTACGCATACGCTATTTCGTACGTTCCCGGATTAATAAATAGATACTATTTTTTTGAGCAACTAATCCGCTGGTTGAAAAACAACCCCGGCTGATATCCAGCCAGGGTATTAGGTAAGGAGGTGAAAGGAGAAGAAGATAGTTTCTAACTTCATTTTAATTACGTGTGCGAGATCAATACGCGTTCCCCAATTCGGCACAACCAGATTTCACATAATTGGGTAACAGAGTTCATAATAGGTTGACCTTGCGGTATGATGGTGTAAAATGGGACAACCCAGCGGTTGAGCAGTGCGCTGGCGAAGGGAGTATTTGAAGTGCAATACAGAGAGTTTGGAAACACGGGCATTAAACTTTCGGCCCTCGGATTTGGCGCGATGCGTCTTCCGAAGGACGATGACGAAGCAGTGAGAATCATGCAGCGTTCATTCGAGGCTGGGGTGAACTACCTCGATACAGCCCTTGTATATGGTGATAGCGAGAACAAATGCGGCAAAGCCCTCAAAGGTTGGCGAGAAAAGATATACCTGTCCACCAAGAATCCTGGTGGCGCTGATAACAGCCCCGATGCCTGGTGGGGGCGACTGAACCAGTCACTAGAAAAGCTGGATACTGATTATATAGACTTCTACCAGGTCGTCCACGGTCTCACTTGGGATTTCTATACCAGGGTGCTTGTTGGAGAGGGCCTGATGAAGACGATCCAGCGGGCAAAGGATGAGGGAGTTATCAAGCACATCTGCTTCTCAACTCACGACTCGCCTGAGAATATAATCAAACTTCTGGATACAGGTGAATTCGAGGGGTTAACACTTCAATACAACCTGCTGGACCGTAAGAATGAAGATGTAATAGCTTATGCTCATGAAAAGGGGCTCGGCGTTATAGTAATGGGGCCAGTCGGTGGAGGCAGGCTCGGAGCGCCTTCTGAGCAGATACGCAAGATGATACCAACTGAGGTGAAGAGTTCCGCTGAGGTCGCACTTCGTTTCGTGCTTTCTAACCAAAATGTTACTTGCGCCATCTCAGGAATGAGCACTATGGAGCAAATGGAAGAGAACACTGCCGTGGCCTACCGTGACGAAGCTCTGAGTTTGGATGAGAAACAAGCAATTGCTGATGCGCTCGCTGAAAATAAGCGCCTCGCTGAGCTTTACTGCACGGGTTGCAACTACTGTATGCCGTGCCCAAATGAAGTAAATATACCTGAGAACTTCAAAATAATGAATATGCACCGGCTCTATGGCCTCACGGATCACGCTAAGCACCAGTATATGAACTTCGGCAACCAATGGTTCCCGGAGGGGAAGAACGCGTCAGAGTGCATAGAGTGCGGCCAGTGTGAGCCAAAATGCCCTCAGAATATCAAGATTATTACCCAGCTCAAAGAAGTTGCCCGGACGTTTGGTGAATAGCAATTCTTGACCGCAGGTTCATAGTGTTGATATCATATGATTGGTACTGATATATGAATGAAAACAACACCATTATAACCTGCGCACGCCATCCCAAGGTCGAAACGGGCCTCAAATGCGCTACATGCGGCACTCCGATATGCCCCAAATGCATGGTGCAGACGCCGGTTGGCGCTAAGTGCCGGGAGTGCGGGTCACAGAAGAACGGCGCGCTGTTCAGCCCGTCACCGGTTCAAGCAATTTCCGCCGGTGCAGTTGGGTTGCTGCTGGGTATGGGCGCAGGATGGGGCGTCGAGTTCATCGGCGGCATCTTTTCGCTGTTTCTTGCATTTGCCTATGGTGGGTTTGCTGGTGAGATGATCCTGCGTGCCTCGCGGCGGAAGCTGGGGCGCTTGATGGAAGTTATTGCTGCAAGCACGCTGATACTCGGCGCACTGGGCGGCAGGATACTCGTTGCTACACTCTTTATGGAGTCTTCCCATGCGGCCCCACCCATGGGCGTGCTGCGTGTGATCTCAGATCTCTTTGTTCCATCCCCGTTTCCGGCTATTGCCCTGGTGGTTATTGCAGCTGCTGCTGTAAGCAGAATTCGCTACGTGTGAGCCACTTCTACATGAGACCAATCAGGGTTGGGTGTAACGCGTGTTGTATAGCTGTGTTATAGAATCTGGCCAAAACTTTATCACCACGCTTTGATGCTGCCCGGGCTGACTGCCTATATGTGTCAGTCATCTTCCACTCCGCCCACCTGTTCGCCAAGCTCAACTGATACTCCCTGGCCTGATACCACTCCACGGATTGTGTAAGAGACGGTTCCACAATCACTGGCATGCTCCTCAGCGGTGCGCTGTCCGGCTGATCAATTAGAACTGCCCGGTAAACAGGAGTTCGGTTTATAGAGATTGCGCCAGATACGATTGCCACTCCAATCACAAGCAACAGAATTGCCGCCACAACTCGAGCTATGCTGAATAGAGTCAAAAAATAGTAGGGTAAAGTCTGTTGCTGGATATTGGTAGTTGCGGGAACTGGAGTGGGAGTGGTGAACAGTCGGGCAAGATCATACTGCCTGCGGCTGGGGGGATCGTTTAAGACTTTATATGCCTCGATAATCGCGCGCGTTCGGTCGGATGCCTGCGGGTCCATCACATTGTGGTCTGGATGCAGGCCTCGAATACGGGTGCGGAACGCGTGCTTGATGGTTTCCTGCGACGCGAACCTGCTTATTCCCAGCAGTTGATAGTAATCATCTGTCTCCACTGCTACCGCTCCACGGGAAAACCTGATACTCACATTGTATCACCGATTTGCTAATACCCGTCTTGCGCGTTGACAGCAACCTACTCAGGACATATAATGCCGCTAACAAACCAACTCTTAATTAATGCTGAATCTAGTCCCAATATGGGAAATCTGATCATATAGGGTCATAAGGTCACAAGGTCAAAAAGTCATAAAGTTAAAAGTCTGATGGTTAGATGGACTGATGGTTTGATGGTGGGAAGGAACGCTATCCATTCCCTAACTTTCTAGCCTTACAACTTTATGGCCTTATGACTTATCCCGAGCGAGGTGCTAAAGAGCCTATGCACATTAAATATCTGGGACATTCGTCATTCTTGATCACTACCGAAGCCGGAACTCGCATTCTTACAGACCCGTTTGACCCGAGCGAGTATACGGATTTGATGAGCTATAACCCATTCCATGAGGCGGTAGATATAATCACTGTCAGCCACGGCCATCGCGACCATTCAGCGATACATGTTGCGCACGGGACACCTGTGGTCATAAAAGGCAACGGCAAGTTCGGAGCTAATGAAGTGGATATCCGGGGAGTCGAGACGTTTCATGATAATTCGTTTGGTGAGGTAAAGGGGCGAAATACCGTATTTATAATAAGTGTAGACGGGCTCAGAGTGACGCACATGGGTGACCTCGGACACGTGCTCACGGCGGATCAGGCAGCGGAGATCGGCGCGACTGATATTGCTCTCATTCCTGTTGGCGGCAATTACACTATAGGTCCGGCTCAGGCAGATAAGGTTGCGGAGCAGGTCGAGGCGAAGATAGTCGTGCCTATGCATTACCGGACCGAGAAGTGCTGGTTCCCCATCACAGGCGTGGAAAGTTATATTGACGGCAAGACCAATGTGACCGTCATGCCCGGCTCAGTTCTGGACGTGACGCCGGAGTCGCTCCCGCACGAACGGCAGATAGTCGTGCTAAAGCACTCGCTATAGACTTACCTATGATACGTTTATCCGATTGCTACTTAGGCTCGCGCTCCCATTGACTCGACACAGCTCTGAAGCACTGTTATCATGGTGCTGCGGACAGCGTCGATGAGGGCTGGAATTTTGTTCAAGGGTTCTTCCTTTGACACGATATCTACTGCGGCAAGATATGTGCCGATAAGCTCGTGCGAAGGAACGCCCATGTCGCAAATCTTGGTGCAGAAATTATCAAGCGTAGAGTCGAAATAAGCCTGTGTATCGCCCATTTTTCCTGCACTTAACCTGATATAATCTGCGATTAACTCGGCGCGGTAGAACTGCCGCTCTGATGCTGTGAGCATCTCAAAACGGCCTGGCGACTGATGCAGACCCCGATTGCGAGCTGCGGCTTCATAGTCCAGCATTTTCGAGATCAAATTGTGCGCGTCGGTTGACGTAGTCTGCTTTACTGCAGAGACAGTGGCGGCTGCGCGTTTGTTGGGTTTTACTAAGTTTTTTGTCTTTACTTGTGGCACGATACTACACCATCCTTTATGGTAATCAGTGCTGTATTTCCATGTGATTTATCGGCAAAAGCGCCGGATAACTTGAGCATATGGTTTTTTTACTCTGTATGCTGTTGTAGTAGGAGGATTATCTTGCGAAGCAATCGTTCGCATATGCTGCGGCTGGCACTTGCGCAGTTGAACATGACGGTGGGTGATATTGATGGGAATACACGCCGTATAATCGAGAATATCGACCTCGCCCGTGAGCGCGGTGCGGATATAGTTGTGTTTCCCGAACTTGCCGTCACTGGCTACCCGCCGGAGGACCTGCTGCTCAAGCAGAACTTCGTGGATGACAATATGGACGCCATCCAGCGGATTGCGGCAGCCACGCAGGGCATTACTGCCATCGTGGGGTTTGTGGATGTTGCCGAAGACATATACAACGCCGCCGCCATACTGCATAATGGTCGCATAGCCGGCATTCAGCATAAGTTTTACCTGCCCAATTATGGCGTATTTGACGAGGACCGCTATTTCCAGGCCGGAATGAAGACCAGTGTGTATACGCTGGGCGATGTGACCTTTGGCGTGGAGGTGTGTGAAGACGCCTGGTATGCGGGCGGCCCGCATTCTCAGCAAGCGTTAGTTGGTGGCGCACAGATCATCATAGGTATCAACTCTTCTCCATTCCATGCAGGCAAGTGGCGATATCGTGAGCGGATGCTGGGGGCGCGCGCGACGGACAATACCTGCGTGTTCGTCTATCTGAATGCTGTCGGTGGCCAGGATGAACTCGTTTTCGACGGCCATTCGCTTGTAGTGGGGCCGTCGGGGAACGTGGAATTTAGATGTAAAGCATTTGAAGAGCAGCTTGCGATTGTAGATGTGGACTTGGGTCTGGTTATGCACCAGAGGCTGGTGGACCCACGCAGGCGCAAGGCCAAACTCAGAAGCTCCATAAGGACCGAGGTGCCGGAGGTTGTTCTTGAACCGGTGGCAGCCGTCGATCGCAATGGCAACACATCGGTTACCAGCCAACCGCCGAGCGATGTTGAGGAGGTCTACTCCGCGCTGGTCATGGGCACACGCGATTATGTGAACAAAAACGGCTTCAAGGAAGTTGTGCTGGGCATGAGCGGCGGTATCGACTCTGCGATTACGGCATGTGTGGCGGTGGACGCACTCGGTGCGGACCGCGTAAGGGTGCTGATTATGCCCTCGATGTTCTCCTCAGACGCTACACAATCCGACGCGCAAAAGGCTGCTGATAATCTCGGAATCAGGGCGGATTGGATTGCGATCAGCGATATATTCGATTCCTACAACCGTGCCCTTTCCGAAGTATTCAAAGGCACGGAACACGGTGTCGCCGAAGAAAACCTGCAGGCCCGCATTCGTGGAAACCTGCTGATGGCGCTCTCCAACAAGTTCAACCTGCTCGTGCTTACCACTGGCAACAAGAGTGAAATGGCTTGCGGCTATTCCACGCTTTACGGGGACATGGCCGGTGGGTTCGCCGTCATAAAGGACGTGCCCAAAACCCTGGTCTACAAACTGGCGAACTATCGCAACACAATCTCGCCGGTGATACCCGAGACGATCATCACCCGTCCTCCTTCGGCCGAACTCAAGCCGAATCAGACTGACCAGGACACTCTTCCGCCATATGAAATCCTGGACCCGATCATCGAGGCTTATGTGCAGGAAGACAGAGGCATCCGTGAGATCGCAGCGATGGGCTATGATGAGGAAATCGTCCGCCGGGTAATCCGCATGGTCGACCGCAATGAATACAAACGTCGTCAGGCTGCACCGGGCGTAAAGATTACTCCGAAGGCCTTCGGCCGCGACCGCAGGCTGCCGATTACGAATAGATACAGAGAGTAAGCTGGGTGATCTGCAACATGGTTGAAACCCCTGCGGTTAAAACCGCCTCAGTCCACGAAGGTGGACTTTGTGCCTTTGTTGCAGTGACTTCAGTCGCAGGGTTGCAGATAAAGGGCGTGATTAACAATCGTGCATCCATGGAGGGCTGAAAGTTGGCAGACCTGGTAGGGATTACGGTGTGGAACTTTCGGGATGGGAGCCTTGCGAGCCGGATCGAACGGTTTGCGGATATGGGCTTCGATGCCGTGAGCTTGTGCGCGCGCGACGCTTGTGCGCTGTGTCGCGGCACTCTGGGTGATGTTGAGGCTGCCATCTTGGAACACAGCCTTGCAGTCTCATTCAATGCTGCCTTTGAGGATGATGGTTCACCCATTCCTATTGACTCCTTGCTTTCCGATATCGAACTCTATATGAGATGGCACGAGGATACCGGCCTGCTGCATTCGGTGAACTACGAGCCTGCATTTCTGCCTGACGAGGGTAGCGTGCAAGACTACCACTCCACTCTAATGCACCACGCGCTGAGGCATGTGCTGTCGGTATCCAACGGCGCCGGGTTCAGCATTGGAGTAAGGGACTGGCCGCGTAACAAGGAGCAATTGGAGCAGGTTGCCGATCTTCGTGCGTATCCGCACATGGGTATCGTGCTCGACCTCGGGGCGCTCAACATCCGCGCCCGCCGGGGTGCCGGGCAGGACCCAATATTCCCACTGAACTCCGCCAGGCGCTACCTGGACAGGATCAACTTACCCATCCATGAGGTTCGCGTGCATAACAACGATGGTATCCATGATCTTCACGCTCCTCCCATAGCAGGCACAGCCGATATTGCCGCGCTGGTTGAGATGCTTCGACGAAGGGGCGTGAGGGGTATATCGACCGTTGATATAGTGCCCTCGCTTTGTGGACTTGCTGAGGATGAGGCGTGGTCGGCGGCTGCGGAGGCTCTGCGGTTTTGCCGGGAGGTCGGCTAGAGTATGCCCGCAAACCTTACTCCAGATTACCTCGCTGCCGAGGCGAAGTTCAGGGCGGCTGAGTCAACTGAAGAGAAGCTGGAAGCCCTGGATGAGATGTATGCCACCATTCCCAAGCACAAGGGCACTGAAAAGCTGCGGGCGGATATCAAACGCCGGATATCAAAACTTCGAGAGAAAGAAAAGCAGTCGTCCAAGACCGGCAAGCATGTGGATTTATATCACATCGAACGGCAGGACGCGGGGCAGGTGGTGCTGCTGGGACCGCCCAACTCCGGCAAGTCCAGCATTCTGGCACAGCTTACCTCCGCCGAACCTGAGATTGACGATTATCCCATTACCACGCGCGAGCCTATGCCGGGGATGATGGAGTTTGATGATATATCCATTCAACTCATAGACACGCCTGCTATTTCCCATGAGCATTTTGAGCGCGGGTTAACCAGTCTGGTCAGGAACGCGGACATTGTTGTTGTAGTTTTGGACTGTTCGAACTACGAGCTTTTGGACCATTTCGAGGACATTCGGGTGGAGTTGTCGAACTCAAGAACAGTGCTTGTGGGCGAATACGCGCCGGAGGTGGACTACCCAGCGGGAACAGTCGCACGCCGCGCGCTCGTAGTCGCTAACAAGACGGACCTGCCGGGTGCGGTTGAAAATCTCGATGTTCTGCGCGAGTGTTATGGCAATGAATTTGCCATACACCCTGTGTCAGTCGAGACTGGCGAGGGTATAGATGATCTTCGTAGGGTGATTTTCGATGCGTTAGAGATCATCCGTGTTTATACAAAGGTCCCAGGCAAGCCGCCGGATATGTCCCGGCCTTTTACTTTGAAGAAAGGAAGCACACTGCTGGATTTCGCTGCCATTGTGCACAAGGACTTCGTCCACAATCTCCGATATGCGAGGGTGTGGGGGAAGAACGTGCTCGAAGGCGCGCAGATCGGCCGTGACCACGTGCTGGAAGACGGCGACGTGGTAGAACTTCACGCATAAATTATGATAGCTGCATTTGTTCTCGTTATAGGTGTGATGCTGGTGTTGGTTGTGGGAGGCGTAATGCTCATCGCAATGGGCAACGCGCACATCCTCCCCACAATAGTCCCCCTGGCCCCCTGGCTAGTGGCGGCTGGAAGCGTGATGCTGATTCTAACCGAGTGCCTGCTATTCTTCGGCGGCAAAGAAGACCGCCGAGCCGCCCTCCGCGACCTCGGCTACCTGTTCCCCACATTCCTAATCAGCCTGGGCCTGTGGTGGTTGGCTTCGCATTTTCTGTGGTAGTCCTACGCAATGTGTTCCGCATGCGCCGCTGCTAACGATTGATGGGTGGCAATCTCCGAATTGCCACCCCAAAGCCAATCCCGGATCTCTGAATCCGGACATATACCAAAGTGTACCGTTTCTGACACCTGCTCGCGCTTCCTATATTGGGATGTTAGAAGACCCTGAATTGAGGTACCTATGGCCAAGTCATTCTTGCAATGTGCGGTGGTTATCACCGTGACTGCCATGCTGCTTCTCTTGCCTGGCTGCAGCAGAAATGCCCAAGGGCAGGCGAATGTATCAGCCAATCTTGTTAAACAGGCACTTTCTCCTGGTAACGCATCCGTGCGTGCCAGGGTCGAAGTGGCGGCTGCAGGGGATGAGGCTATCCCGTTGATCTTCGATGAGATGCGCTCAAGGTCGCGCGATCCCTACGCCCTTTATGGCGGTCTATCTATCGTAAGGCAGATGGCCGAATCGGGAAAAGCCGATTCATCTGCACCATACATACGAAAGGTGCTGCTTGATGCCTCGGAACCCGATCGTATTCGCACCCAAGCCGTGCTGATGTTGTATTGGTTCTGGAAATCTGATGAAGTGCGGCAAGCAGTTGAAAGTGTAACCACGTCTACCCCAGCGGGTCGGAAGCGTCATGATTGGGTGCACGATATCTCACAATGGGTTGTCGATGCTCGTATGCAGGCTCCTAATGGGGTCATCCGCCGGCCAGCTAGGGATACATCGACCGGCAATAGCAGACTCGCAATCCCGGTGACGATTGCGGGCGAGACGACGCTGCCGATTCTGTTCGATGGAATCCGCGATAATCCTCTTGGAACGGCCCAATCTTCGGATGTATTTCAGACCATGTCCAATTTATGCACCGCCGACCCGACCGCACCTTATATACGGAGTGTTCTCGCAAACCGGCGTGAGCAGGCCGATGTACGGCTTAGGGCTGCCTCGGCGTTGGCAAATTTCAAGGACTCAGGTGATGTAATTGCGGCTCTGGAACACAGTATTCGTTCAGACTCTTCACCCGATGTCAGAGAGGGGGCTGTGGTCAGCCTCGGTTCAATAGCTCTCCACAACGCCTGTCGCACCAACTGGAACATCGACCACGAGATCATCGACACACTTTCGGCTGCAACCAAAGATAAGAACGCCTTGGTAAGGTTTGAAGCATGCAGTGAAATAAGGGAATTCGCTCTCAACGCGCCCCGAAAGCTGGAATGGGCCGAAAGACTTCTGGCGCAATGCTCTCATGACCCAGATAAAAAAGTGCGGCAACTTGCAAACTTTGGCCTGCAGTATCTGAAGCGCACATATCACTAACAGCAAAAGGGGCGGCAACCCGCAGGTCGCTGCCCCCCAAAGCATGCTCCTTAGTTGCAAGTGCAAGGCGGATAGCAATCCGGGTAATCGATAGGCAGGCATGGGCATGGCTGCACGAAATTCCGATTGTTGTTCGCACAGTCAAGCACGTTTTTGAAGCATTCCTGCTTGGCTCGGTCCCAGTTGCAACCGTCAAGACGAACCATCGAAAGAAGATCACTTATCTGGATGAAACGTGACCCGATAGCGTCTTCGCAGCATCCGGTGTAAACTATCGAACAAGGATTCACGTATTCACATCTGACATTGATCGCCATCGTCAGCCATTGAGCGGCCAGCATATATTGCATATCTACCGCGTTGGCGTTGAGCAGGAATGTCTTGATCTGCGAACAATCGGATAGATACGGTGCGGATGCATTGGTGTAAGGCAGGCCACTGAGTGGATAGCAATTAAGAACGCCATCAGAATTGTATATCTTCCACCAATTGCAGGCCATTGCTGCCTGGCCATTCTTGTTGCTCCAATAACCGAGGGTCTTTCCACCGCCGCATCCAAGGCACACATTGCCAAAGTTCATGTCGATTACAGGCTCATTACACAGCTCTACATATCGCATCTCCGACTCCGGGCATGTAGAAACCCAATCTCCCAATGGCATGATTTCACGAATAATATACGTGCCGGGTTCGAGGTCTCGGAATACATACTTTCCACACTCGTCGGTGTAGGCATATCCAACCAGATTGTCCGGGCAGACATAGTCCTTGTATAGGGCTATCAGCCAGCAACTGATAGGCGGTTCACAACTATCCCAGCAGCGGTTGGTATTTGCGTCGTAGAACTTATATCCGCTGATACCGATTTGCGGCGGACAGGCAGACTTCACGACCTTGAAATTATCTGTCTTGGACTTGTCGGCCTTGAAACCAAAGGTCGAAGTCAGGTCATAGGGGTCATAGTCCTCGCACTTTGTCAGCCAAACCTTGTATTCGTTGCCATTATTTGGAGTATCATCGAATGGACAAATCTGGACGCACTCAACGAAACGCCCGTCACTTCCCACTGTTACCAGCCGCTGGGTGATATCAGCAGTGCTGAGGAGAGTGACGCCACTCGGGTCGGTAACTTGATAGTAATATTGCCCATATGGCAGGCCTGGGTCGTTCCTGTTAGCAGGGCCGCCATTGAGGTATACATCGCACTTATCAAAGTAGATGTTGCGATTTACCGAATAGCACCCCTCATCAGTGGTCCAGATTGCTCCGGGGTCAGCCGCCGCACCAACGGCAAGAAGCCCCGCAAGCATCAGTGTAATAATGAGCGCAAGTGAGACAGTCTTCTTCATCCTCCACGTTCTCCTCTCTAGAGTCTGCAGCGTAAGCTGCCGCAGTTCGATGATATGTCGATGTATGATAGCCGTGTATTTATCACTTGAAACTTGATAATCTCACAATGGTTCGCAATCGGTGACAACGCAGTGCTTGTAAGTCATAACACATTTATGTGGATATTGTAGGCAAGTGGAATGATGACGAGGTTTACAGATGACTATGCAAAGTGACCCCTGGAGCAGTTCCAGAGGCCACTTTATTATGAAAAACCGTTTAGGTGGTTAATTGATAAGCTGTATGCTGAGCAACATTTATTTCTTAGGTTTCACCACATTGCATGGCGACCCGCTTAGGAAGCACTCAATGTTATCCACCGTAGTGTCGATGATCCTGTGCTCAGCTTCAACGCTGTAGAACGCCACGTGAGGTGTGATTATGACATTATCACGGTGCAGGAGGGTGTAGCTGCGTACGACGGCCCGCAGTTTCTCCACGGGGAGCTGGTCTGAAAGCAACTGTGCTTCTTCCTTGATCGACTCTTCCCCTTCGAGCACGTCCAGCCCCGCGCCGGAGAGGATGCCGACATCCAGGGCGATCACCAGGGCCTCACTATCAACTACCGCCCCGCGCGCGGTGTTTATCAGTATAGCGCCGCGTTTGATCTGGAAGATGTTCTCTTTGTTGATGAGATGGTGGGTTTCATCGATTAACGGCACATGGAGGGTGATGACGTCGCTTTCGCTAAGCAGGCGCTCAAGTGATGTATATTCAAAGCCCAAAACTTCCGCGAGTATAGGATGCGGGAATGCATCGTAAGCGAGCACGTTCATCCCGAACCCTCGGCCAATGCGGATGCTGTGCAGCCCAATCGCTCCGGCTCCTATTACGCCCAGCGTTTTGTCCTTTAGGTCAAACCCACGCAGGCCGCTGAGGTCGAAATCGAGTTGGTTTGTTCGCTTGATGGATGCTTTCAACCGCCTGGACAGCGCCAATATCAGCGCGAAAGCATGCTCGGCAACAGTGTTTTCGCCATAACGAGGGACATTGGAGACTACTATGCCGCGATTCTGGCATTCTTTGAGGTCGATGTGATCGTATCCCGTTGAACGGGTTGCTATGAATTTCACATTGGGCAGCTTGTCCAGCACGGCCTTGTCCAAGCGTGAGTATATGAACACGGAGACTATGTCCGCATCCTCAGCTTCGTCGACTGTAGATTCGTCCAGAGGTTTGTTTACCAGCTTAACCTCGTGCGGCTCAAGCCCACGCTGCTTCAGGTAATCACGCACCCAATCCTCAACCTCAAAAAGCACTATCTTCGTTCCAGGCAAATCTCTTACCTCCTCAAAACTCTGGGTATTCCTACCCCCAATTGTTTAGCGGTCAATCCAACAGTTGAGCTTGACGCTCACCCTCACCGGTGGGATAATTACACATTAATTTGATCAGGGAGCCGCCTTGGTTTCACTCAGCATTTCAAACCTGACACATGAGTTTGATGGACGCGAAGTACTCAGGTCGCTGAACTTTACGTTCGGCGGGTCGTGTATGATTATAACTGGACCAAACGGCTCAGGCAAGTCAACCCTCCTGCGAGTGATTGGCGGTCTGCTCACACCCACCGAAGGTGATGTGACTATATCCATAGACGGAACGCCCATCCCTCGCGACTCCGTAAAAGAAATGGCCGGTATAGCCGCGCCTGATATCCGGCTTTATGCAGAGCTTTCCGCGCGTGAAAATCTTGCTTTCCTGGTTCGAGCGAGGGGGATCAAAACCGGACGGATTATGGAAACGCTGGAAGAGGTTGGTCTGGCCAATCGAGCGGATGATCCTGTGCGTGAACTCTCCTCAGGACTGAGACAGCGAGCCTGCCTGGCTGCGACGCTGGTCCATGAACCAAAGCTGCTGCTGCTCGATGAACCGTCCACCAATCTCGATGCTGATGGCGTGGAAATGCTGTGGAGAATGATTGAGCGGCGCTCAAAGCTGGGTATGGTTGTGCTGGCTACTAATGATCCTGCTGAGGCGGCGCTGGGTGAGACTGTGCTGAATCTGGGCGCAAAACGATGATGCGATATTATCTGCGCTGTGTGTTGGCGGTGCTTGGCAAAGATATTACCTGCGAACTGCGCGCCAGGCACGCACTGGGCGCAATTCTACTCTTTGCCGTGACGAGCACCATTGCGGTTTCATTCACTCTCAGCGGGTGGGGGAGCAAGAGTGAGGTAGCGTCGGCGCTGCTGTGGATTGTGCTATACTTTTCTGCGATGTCGGGGCTGGGGCGCTCATTCGTCCACGAAGAAGAGATGCGTACTGCAGCGCTGTTGAAGTTTTCCACGCGCCCAAACAGCGTTTATCTGGGCAAGCTCGCGTTCAACTGGATGCTCCTTCTCTGCGTTCAGATCGTCACTGTGCCGCTTTTCGTTATGTTAATGGGCTGCAGAGTCGATCACTGGGGCGCGTTTATTGCCTTACTCTTAGTTGGTAGTTTTGCACTAAGCGCCGGGGCTACGATGGCGGCTGCGATGGTGGCGAGGGCATCGGTTAAAGGGGCGCTCTTTGCTGTAATCAGTTTTCCATTATTAGTGCCTGTGCTGGCTTCGGCAATACACGGTACGGGCCTTGCGATGTCCGGGCACAGCGCAGCGAGCGATATCAGGTTGCTT
This sequence comes from bacterium, assembly GCA_021373255.1. Lineage (GTDB taxonomy): Bacteria > Armatimonadota > UBA5829 > UBA5829 > UBA5829 > UBA5829. The sequence continues at coordinate 14,477 of JAJFTD010000078.1, read as the reverse complement.
ACGTATTACTCCGGCACAGTCATCACTGCGAGTCTAATGTTGTTTAAGTTTATATGGGAAGATTAGACACAAATAACAGAATCAGCACCGGGCCAAGCATCCCTGTCCCGCTTCAGTGGGGCCTGGGGGCGTGGATGAGTGCCGTTATTGCGGCGGCGTTTCTTTATGTACCGCCCGCGGCTGGTTTCGCCGTACCCGATGCGGCGCGCATTGTCATATTCCACGTTCCATGTGCGATGATCTCCGTGCTGGCGTATCTGGTTTCGACCGTGTATGCCATTGCATATCTCAAAAACGGCACGATAGCCTCGGATGCGAAATCTGCCATATCCGCCGGGCTCGGCTTCACATTCACGGCTCTGGCGACTGTTACGGGTATGATATTCGCAAAGGTCCAGTGGGGCGCGGCTTGGAACTGGGATCCTCGCGAAACCACAATATTGATACTAATGATAGTCTACGCAGCATATTTTGCCCTGCGAGGAGCGATACCGGGTACCATCGCAAGGGCGAGAATTAGTGCGGCGTATAACATTCTCGCGTGCGTGATAATGCCTTATCTGGTGTTCGTGCTGCCCCGAATGATGGGCGGGCTGCACCCGGACAGGGCGTCGCTTTCAATAGAGTATAGAATAGTAATGGGCGCGGCGATGATTGGGTTCATGTGGCTGTATATATGGCTGTTCAGGATTCACGTCCGCATATCCGAGTATGAAATCGCCTGGAGGAGGGCGCGCAATGTCTAATATGGTTGCCCTGGTGGCAGCGCCGATTATCGTGTGGGCCGGCGTGTTCGCTTATATGATGCATCTGGAATCAAAGCTCAGAAAGCTCAAGCGATGAATAAGTGGTTATATGCTCTCGGGGTTCTGCTGGTGCTTGGATTTGGGTTTCTTGGAGTGGTAGAACTCAATGAATCTCAGACTCCCTACATAACCTCTGTTGCAGAGCTCAAGACTGCGGGTGATGGGCCTGTGCAGTTCGTGGGGAGTATCGTGCAAGGCAGCAGTCGATACAGCGATTCTTCCGATGAGCTTCTGTTTACTCTCAAAGACAAGCAGGGCAAAGCTGTTCATATATTCTACAAGGGCGTAAAGCCGTCGGGGTTTGACAGTGCCTCCCAGGCCGTTGTGCGTGGTGAATATCGAGGAAACGGGTTTGACGCCGAGCAGGTGCTTGTGAAGTGCCCGTCCAGATACAAAGGCAGGCAGGATTAGTGACGATCACAGCCGATAACTTCCCCATATACGCTTCTTTCTTGTGCATCTCGATCTCATTCCTGATGTACTTCGCGCTTGCCATCGTCAAGAAACCCAACTCGCCCGCCGCATCCCTCGCGCGTGGAACATATATCACATCCCTTATCGCCATCGGCTACTCCACGCTTTATATGCTTCAGTCGATTCTTTCAGAGACACGTTACGACATTGCCTACATCCACGATTACAGCGGGCCTAACGATGCCCTGATTTATAAAATCTCCGCACTGTGGGCTGGCCAGGAGGGGTCTCTTCTCATATGGACACTCATGGCAGGCGTGATCGGCCTGTTCTTAATGCGCCGCCTTGCGACGGTATCGCCGATCATCATGAGCTTTTGGTGTTCGGTGCAGGCGTTCTTCACGCTGCTGCTCATAGTCGCTGATCCATTTCGGAAAATGCTCGATTATCAAACCGGATCTTTCGGCCAAGGTCTGAATCCGCTGCTGAAGAATCCCTGGATGGCTATCCACCCGCCAATCATATTCCTGGGCTACGCCGCGCTTGCGGTTCCTGCCGCATTTGCCATCTACGCTTTGATCAAAGGCAACACGCGGGACTGGGTCAAGCTGTGCCTGCCGTGGGCGTTGTTTGGATGGGTATCACTTACGGCTGGGATCGTGCTGGGGATGGTGTGGTCCTACGAAGTGTTGGGGTGGGGCGGATACTGGGGCTGGGACCCTGTAGAAAACGCCTCCCTTATACCCTGGCTCACCAGCACAGCACTTCTCCACGGCCTGCTCCTTCAACGCAGTCGGAACCGTATGGCTCGCGCCAATATCGTCATGGCCTTGGGTACGTTTGTATTAGTTCTTTACGCATCATTCCTCACCAGAAGCGGAGTGCTGTCTAACTTTTCGGTCCATTCTTTTGCAGACCTGGGCACTTATAGCTTCCTGCTGGCGTTTTTAGTGTCATATCTACTTCTCTCAATCGCTTTGATCACAGGCCGCTGGCGTGCAATCTCCGGCACTCGCGTCGAAGATAGGAATGGGCGATTAATCTCAAGAGATACCGCTATCACAGCCGGGGTCGCCGTTCTGACCCTCTTCACCCTGGTCGTTCTAATCGGCACCTCATGGCCGCTGATCAGGCAGGCCGCTGTTCGCCCGCAGTTCTACACGCACATGTCGATGCCGCTCGCGGCTGCTATACTCGTTTTAATGGCTCTGGGCACATTTGCCGCATGGAGCCGTGATAACGTAATCCGACGGACTCTGCGTAACCGAAACGCCCACATCGCTCATATCGGCGTTGCACTTTTGATTCTGGGAGTCGTTGCATCGTCAATGAGCAGGCTGATGACACTCCCGTTGAAAACCGACGGCACCACCCACTCTGCACTCGGCTGGAGCTTTGCGCTCGACCGCACGGACCGGCCAACCGACACCACCGAAATCACCCACATTATAATGCGCCGCGGGTCACATCAGATTGATGCCCCTCTCACTGTAGAATACACAGAGCACGGCGCGGTGCGTAAGCCATTTATAAGATCATCGATTCTCGGTGACCTCTATATATCGCCCAAGGGCATAGATGTACCGACAATCACTCCCACGGCATCAATGACTGATGATGGCTGGGCTGCGCTGCCATACAACATTCCCGGTACGGGTTCAACGATCAGGCTGGTTGGTATGGAAGTTGAATCACACATGGCCCGGTTGGAATATACACCGAAGAACGGCACGCCTGTCGAGGTTACGGTTTATGAGGGGCGTCCGGCGGCTGTGGACGGTTATACATTTACGTTCCAAAGGTTTGTGAGCAATGGCAGCAAGGATATGGCCACGATGACCGCTGGGGTTGAGCTTGCAGTTACTGGGCGGACTCTTGCGCAAAGGGTTATGATTGAGGTAAGCTGGAAACCGCTGATCTGGCTCGTGTGGGCTGGAACGGCGCTCATTATACTGGGCGGTGCGTTGGCAATGCTGCGCAGGCGCTCGGAGAACGCAGGGCTCAATTATGGGATACTACCCGATAGTGCTGGATCTGACGGAGAAATCGTGTCTGATAGTAGGCGGGGGCGAGATCGCGCTTCGAAAGGCGAAGTCACTCCTTGAGGCAGGCGCGCGGGTGACGGTTATCTCCCCGGAGGTCCTGCCTGAGCTCGAACACCTCACAGGAGTAAGTATAATTCACCGCCCATATCAGCCCGGCGATGTGTCAGGATATACACTGGTTTTCTCAGCTACAGATGATCATGCACTCAATAACAAAGTGGCGGATGAGGCGTCGCGAAACGGTGTTCCTGTGAATGTAGTCGATGATCCAGAGCTGTGCAGCTTTATCGTGCCGTCTTTAGTTCGGCGAGGTGATCTTATGATTGCGACCACGTCGTCAGGCAAGAGCCCATCGCTCAGTAAAAAGATTCGCCAGGAATTGGAAGAGCGTTATGGGCCGGAGTATGCGCTGCTGGCTGATCTTATGGGCGAAGCGCGCGCTGAGGTCAAGGCGAAATATGAATCACACGCAGAGCGCGAGGCAGCGTTTAGCCGACTCCTGGACGGCGGAATACTTAGGCTGCTGCGAGAAGGCCGAACACAGGAAGCAAGGGAGATGGCACTGCAGTGCATTTAGTAGTAATCGGCGTAAATCATAAGACCGCGCCGGTCGAACTGCGCGAACGTCTGGCTGTGGACGAAGGCGAGATCGGCGTTGCTCTGAATAAGCTCAAATCTAACCCAAGAATAGATGAGGCCTGCGTGGTCTCAACATGCAATCGCACAGAAATCTACGTCGTCGCCCACTCAAAGAACGAAGATGACCTTCTGCTGGACTTCCTTGCCGACTACGGCAGAGTGGAGCGCTCCGATCTCGATGCATGCGCCTACTGTTATCCCGGCCATCACGCAGCGAAGCACCTGTTTGAAGTTGCAAGCGGGCTGGACTCGATGGCTCTCGGCGAGACTCAGATACTTGGTCAGATTAAAAGTGCTTATTGTATTGCAGACGGCTCCTGCTCCACTGGCCGCATTCTCAATAATCTTTTCCAGCGCGCTATAACCGTCGGTAAACGCGCCCGCACCGAAACCCGCATCTCCAGCGGCGCGTTCTCGATAGGTGCGGCGGCGGTGGAACTCGCCCGGTTTGTATTTGGCTCACTAAACGGCCGTACCGCGCTGCTGATTGGCGCTGGAAAAATGAGCAAACTCGCCACCACTCACCTTAAGGCGAACGGCGTCGAAAAGGTCTACGTATGCAGCCGCACTCCTGCCCGCGTGGAGAGCCTTGTGGAGGAACTTGGCGGAGAAGCTGTCGAGATGGAGCATCTTGATGATGCGCTCTGCCGCGCAGATGTGGTGATCAGTTCCACATCATCTCGCGAACCTGTCATCACCATGGAACATATGCAGCGCGTAATGGAGTCCCGACCTTGCGCTCCTATATTCCTGATAGATATAGCCGTGCCCAGAGATGTGGAGCCGGAGGTCGCCGGAATGAAAGGGGTCTTCTTGTATAACATTGATGACCTCCGTTTTCTGGTCGACCGCTCTGCCTCTGAACGCGAATCGGAAGCGGATAAGGTTCGTGAGATGATCAGTGAGGAGACTGCCTCATTTATGGAGTATATACGCACCCTCGAAGCGGTTCCCCTGATAAAACAGCTCAGGGCGAAGTTCGAGTCCGTGTATGTGTCCGAGTGGGAAAGGTGTTCGTCGAAGCTGGATCACCTGTCCGACCACGACCTAGAGTGCATCCGCAAGGCAATAAAGTCAGCCGTAACCAAACTCACCCACGATCCCATTCTTCGTATGAAAGACTACGCCGCCAATGGCGGTAGCCAAAAACTCGACCTGGTCCGCGAACTGTTCGGCCTGGAGCAGGACCCCATGCCAAGCGATAACCATCGTAAAGATTAACTATAATACCTGGCGCGCTTTTAATCGCGACAACGCGAAATGGCGAAAAACGCGAAATGGGTCAGAAGGTCACAAGGTCATAAACCAGAATGTTAAGAAAGTCGAAGCGATAGCGCAAGTTGTATCGGGAAACCCTTTTCCCGATACCGCCCCTTGGGCAACAGTGGTTCTGAAAGAACCGCGAGAGCCAGACGCACTATTCATGCACCCAACACCATGTTACGGACGCCCAGCACCTGCTTTCGCGATAAAAATCCCCTTCCCCCTTGGTCATATGAATTGATTGGATTCAACTCCCGTTTCACCCGTCACTGCGCAAGGGAAAGTATCCTTATCTAGGTGATGGAGGAACGGGGCAATGCTGGCTATTGCGGTAATCATCCTGGGAGGGCTGGTCTTCCTCTCTGGGCTCTCGATCTATAGTGCATTAATGCTGTCCAAGCGGACTGATGAGATGGTGGCGCAAATGGAAGAGGACGATGAGTCACTATCGCCCATTGTGGTTCACTTTCCGCGCGATGTCTTCGAGTCCACCAAGGCAAGCGAGTAGAAGACCAGTGTTATCACGGCGCATAAGTAGGCGAACCAGTCTCCCATTAACGCATACGGGGTAAAACCGCCAAGCGCGCTCACGCGAGCCATCACAGTGCCCTGCCGGTATATGCCAAGCTCACGCACAATCCTGCCATGGGGGTCGATCACTGCCGAGATTCCCGTGGCTGCTCCACGCACCACATAACGCCTGTTCTCAATAGCCCTGAGCTGCGCCATCATAAGGTGCTGCCGTGCTGCGGCGGTGCGCTGGAACCAGCCGTCGTTTGTGATGATGAAGAGCACACGTGCGCCATTACGAGTCTCGATCCGTGAAACTTGCGGGAACAACGACTCAAAGCAGATGCTCACGCCGACTTTCCCGATCTCGCTGCGCATTAACCCATGCGACTTCCCCGCCAGCACGTCCTGCTCCCTTATCCTATATCGTTTTAAGAAAGGCATTTGCTTTCGCAGGGGCACATACTCTCCATATGGTACCAGCCTCGCCTTGTGATACACGCCCAGCTTTTTGCCGCTGCGGCTGTAGAAATGCGCTCCGTTATAGGACAACGGCATCGATGAATCATCCGAGGCATCATACGCACCAATGATGTAGTTGCTTCCCGTCCGCTGTGCCAGCGCCGAGAGCAATGTTCCCCAGTCGGAACTGTTTATGGCGACCGGAAGAGTGGTTTCAGGCCAGACGATGAAGTCTGCACCTTGTTTTGCAGCCTCACGGCTCATTTCGGAATATCTAACAAACGCCGATGCAAGGTAGTTTATATCAGGCACAACGTCCTGGTCCATATTACCTTGAATGATTGCAATCCTGGTGCGCGGGTGAGCAGCTGGTGCGGTTCTGAGTGCAATATAACCAGCGCCCCAAACCGCCAACACTATTATGATCACAACCGCCATGCCGAGTAACTCCCTCTCCTGGGGGCTTTCGCATTTCCTTCGGAAACGCTGTCGCCTGAGAGGAGAGGGCTGGGGTGAGGTGGACAACGTATCTTCGGAGTGACATTGCGCCCTCACCTTAATCCTCTCCCCCAGGGAGAGGAAATACATTGCCTTGGAGTTACTACATATACCGGCCACAGCCACATTGAACATGCACACAAGGAAGTCTATCACCCACGGCCCGGCTATCGCTGCCGATTGCACCATCGGCAGGTTTGCAGCCTGCGAGTGCGCCATGCTCCCCCACGTGAACCCAAACGGCCCCAGCGAACGCACCCATTGTAGGGCAGTCCAGGCCGCAGGAACGGTCACGTAGCTTTTCCATCCTACTCGCTCCGGCATCAGCTTGGAGCTCACCAATGCAAACGCCGCGAAGTACAGACCTTGAAACACTGCCGCCGCAGCCCATGGCAAGTATCCGAACAAAGATATCCAAAACAAAACAATGCCAAAATAAACTGCGCCTGTTATGAGCCCGTATATTGCAGCACGGGTTGGGCGTTCGCCCCGGATTGCCACTAGCAGGGGTGCGAAGCCGATCCAGGACATTAGCCATATTCCCGGCCTGGGCATCGCCAATGCCAATAATACGCCCGAAACCAGTGCCAGCAGGAGATTACGTTTTTTCATAGTTTGCGCTATAATTGCTCCATAAGCTCATGTTAAAAAAAATTGTTATCATAATATGTGTTGCGGTCGTTTTATCTACGTTGACGGGCTGTGCCAAGTTTCCCAGCACTCCTGCCGTGACCAACAGGCAGTTGGTTATAACGCTCAAGGTGCGGGGGAGTATAAACCCTCTAGACGCTTCTCAGCCCTTGATCAACCGGCACTACTTCGTTGCCATAGATAATGATAACGATCCGAATACAGGCCCTCTTGCCGCGCTCTACCCACCCTACGGCGGCACAGGCTGGGTGACGTCTCAAAACGCCCAGGCAAGCGTGGGACTCACGTCATTCATTCAGTATGACGCCCAAAACCCGGAGGGTTATGTCTATGGAGTGCTGCCAGGGTCATTCTTCCTGAATAGAACCTCGCCTCAGCCCACAATCCGAACAGAGATAATAGAGGGCGGCTCCGCGATTCGTTTTACCATAGATTTCAGCCAGATTGCCACTACCGCCATTCCTGCAGACCAAATCCAGCAGTTGGATATAAACTTCATCACGACCAACGCCCTGCCCAACGGCAACCAATACATAGAAGGTCGTGAGATAGACGGCCTTGGCCCCGCTGGTCAGGATTATATCACAATCAGCACCAACACCGACCGCGCCTTCACCGATGAAGACACAGACGCCGGCAACTTCACCGTCACCGATTCTGATTTAGACATTGTATCATGGACGATCGAAGTTCAGACGGTATCGTCAAGATAGCGTTGCCGCCAGTGCTTCGCTTTATGCAAGGATCATACGTGAAACGTTCGGGCAGATCTCTGATCTGTGCCGAAAGGAACAAAATGGGATCTCTTGATCCCATACCTATCGTTTATGAACATACGTGGTGGCATCGGAGATGCCATTTGGCCAATGCGGGCCACATCAGAGATGTGCCCGAACCTTTCATTTGGCTCTCCTGCTATCCCCTTCCCAATTCATAAATCATAATTGAGCTAAAACTTGCGCTTATCGAAGTATATCCCCTGGTCTGTTTCGCAAATGTTCAGCTCCGCGAAGAGCATTTCCTCCCTGTCGTAGTTGGCGGAGGCGAGGTCCAGGCCGAGGGGGTTGCATATACGGGAGGTGCACATTTGCAGGGGGCCTGCGGCGTTGGCGGCTATTATGAAGCAGGAGTTCTCTGCTGCTCTTGTGCGGATTGCGCCCTCCATTACCGGTGCTTTCCAGGTGTCGGACCCGCATGCATTCAGGCTGACTATTGTGAACTTCGCTCCCTGGTCGCGCAAGTATTTGAACGGTTCGGGGAAGCGGACGTCGTAGCAGATAAGAGCACCGAAATCGATGCCGTTGATGTTGAAAGTTCGCGCGTTGGACCCGGGGGTGAAAAAGTCTTTATCGCCCGGCATTAGGTGGAGCTTATCGTAACGTCCGGCGACCTCACCAGTGCTCGATATAACAAGCGCGGAGTTGGTCAGACCGTTGGGGCTAGTTAGGATTGTACCAAGAACAACCCACATCCCGTTTTCTTTTGCGCAGTCGCATATTTGCTGATTGAGATCGGCGATTAGATCAATGTTTATGTCGCTGATGCTCTTGTGGTGGAGTGGGGGATAGCCGGACAACGCGCATTCCGGCAGCGCGATTATTGCCGCTCCACCATCCGCTGCTTGCTTAATTCCATTTTTGATCTTGCTGAAATTGCTCCTCTGATCGCTCGTTACGGGCATTTGATAAGCAGCTACTTTTATCCTTGATACATCAGCCATCACTCTCTCCAATAAACCAGCATTAGTACGGGGATCAACCCGTTGTTTTACGTGGAAAACCTAACTGTAGACAACAATGACAACACTCGTTTGCCGCTCAAAAATCGTGTGAAGGACGGCCATCATGAGCAGAAGAAGTTGTTTCGGGTTTACGGGGTTCTCCGCTGTGGCGGAGCGAATGATACTAGATCAGCTCGACAGCGCATTGCGGAAAGACCTTGCAAACTATCGCTCAAATATGGACGCCCAAAAAAGTGCCCTTCTGCGTTGGGGCATCCAATCTTCGGGGCAGTTAAAACCTCGCTGCCCGGCTTGAAGATTAAAGACGCAGGACGCCCGGACCAATCGGTCCGGGCGTTATATTGTACAGTAATCAGGCGATGTCCACACTACTCCTCATGCTTCCACTGATCCAGCGTGGACTCACACCACCTGGCTTTCTCCATATGCATATCAAGCATCTCACGCAAGAACTCCCTGGTGTCGTTGTCCAGGTCATCCCGCTTAAGCAGGTGCTTTACCTGACTTCGGTCATCTTTCTCGCGCGAGCAGACCATCTTTAGTTTTGACGGCACATCCGGCTTATCCGACACTTGCCGCTCAAGATCGGTTGAGTCAAGAGTTGGCGTGCCATCGAGCTGGCTGATTCTTTTATACAGGCCATTGCAGCACCACGAACCAGCTTGTACTACATCGTCTCCACTATCGGCCAAATCGGGATCGGTGGAATGCAGGTCCTGAACTACTGTCCTGAGAGCTTCCACTTCGCCTCGCTCCCGAGCCAGGAGATTATTGAGATCATCAACCACAGATGCCATAACCTACCTCCGCATCCAGGGCTGATTAACGTCATTTACTATTCTTCCGGAACGTTCTCCACGCCCTGAATCTCCGGTATCTCGCTTTTGAGTATTCTTTCTATACCCATCTGGAGGGTCATCGCCGCCATTGGGCAACCATGACATGCGCCCTGCAGTCTCACCTGCGCGATACCGTCCACCACATCCAGCAGCTCGACGTCGCCGCCGTCAGCCTGAAGATTGGGTCTAATTTGCTCTAATACTGCCTGCACTCTTCCGTACAGATCGTCTTTTGTCTGTTCTGTCAATTTGTTTGCTCCTTTCGAACCCCGAATGGGGTGCCGATATACATAATCTATGGGTTCTTAAAGAGGTTGTTTCGGGACGCCCCCGTCCCGAAACCCCTTCGTATACAGTGGGAGTATCGGGAAAAGGGTTTCCCGATACAACTCAACTAAGGGTTTCCCGATACAAATCTGCTATTCCGTATACTTGGCATACACCCTAGCCTATGCTTCCACCTCTTCGTGATCGTGGTGGAGGTCTTTATCAGACTTGAGCTCAAGTCCTTTACCGGTTGTCTTCCTGAGATAATCGTCAACAGCGCTTCTCACCGCCTGCTCAGCCAGCACCGAACAGTGCATTTTTACCTTTGGGAGTCCGCCCAATGCCTCGGCTACGGCATCATTGGTGAGCGCAAGGGCTTCTTCGATTGTCTTGCCCTTGATAAGGTCAGTGGCCATGCTGCTGGTCGCTATCGCGGCTCCGCATCCGAATGTCTTGAACTTGACGTCTGTAATGACGTTGTTCTCCACCTTGATATACATATTCATTATATCGCCGCATACTGGGTTGCCGACTTTGCCGATACCATCGGCATCCGGGATCTCCCCCACGTTGTGTGGGCTGGCGAAGTGTTCCATAACTTTGGTGCTGTAGGCCTGGTTCATCACAATAACTCCATTAAAAGTATCAACGGGCGGAGGTCCGCTCGTCTTTAAGTTTATTAATTACGCAGAAGGAAACATGCTCCATACCGCACTTCACGCACGCCCGGTCGATCTTGTCCTCTCTGGATAACGATACCTCAAGGAAACCTTCCAGGCCTTCTAGCAATGCGCGTCTCTTGGGCTCCGGCAAGGCGTTTACCACAGACTCGAACCAGCTAGACCTGCGTTTCCGCATTTGTTTTACCAGTTCGCGGCCTGCATCGGTGAGTTCCACCACTATAAGCCGCCTATCTTCCTGGTTTTCGCGCCTGGTTACCAGATCCTTCTTCACTAGCCTGTCTACAAGCTGGCTTCCCGCCGAAACGCTTATCTCCAACCCCAAGGCTATCTCCCTTATAGGAGATGCGCCATGGAGGTAAACATACTGTAAACACTCCATTAGTGCAGGGGTAATTTCATCGCTGGCAAACTCGCAGCACATTGCGTCTTTCGCGGCTTTTTGTACCACTTCGACGAATGCCTCTGCCAATATCTCGGCATATTCCGTTGAGTCTCTTACTATTCCACTCTGTTCCAGCGACATTGCTTAAGCCCCTTAACTAATTAGCAACTTCATTATACCACTCATCCGCACTTCTAAACCAGCTCTGCCGTACAAATTTTTATATCGTTTAAGCAGCCAGCGTGCAGGGGTACACCGATAGTGATGATAACTAGCCCGCATTATTCCTGATTATATGGCGGTTACGCCAGTAGTGCTTGTCGTAACCGCAGTTCGTGAATAATGCGGGCGGAATAAGGCCACGGCCTCAGAGCAAGGGGGCGATGAAGGGCATGCATGTTAAAAAGGCTCTAGCTATCTTGTTCGCAGTGATGGCACTGACAGGATTGACATACAGCGCACATGCCAATGGCGGCGATACGTGCGCTATAAAGACTCCGCCCGGCCAAACATGGCTGGCAACGGGAACTATTACAAAAGTCGACGGCCAGATCTTCTACATTCTAGGAAAAGACAACCAGATCTACAAGATCGACGCCGGTCGTTCGATAGTACTTATGGGCGACTCAGAGACTGAGCGATATGTGCCCAAGGTGGGGGACATAGTCAGAGTATATGGTGTCGTCGATGAATCATGCGAAGTAGACGCGGCAAGAATACGCGTTTTCAAGGAACCCTCTGAACCAGCCCAGGCCGGCAGTGGGCCTGAGCCGATGGTTAAGATAATCATCGACAAGAGCGCGACCAGCACCAATCCAGAGTCTTGCCCAATCCAGGCGGAACCTGTCTCACCAGCAAACTGGGAGAGCAGGGGACTGATAACTGATGTTAACTATGGCGGCAGCCAGTTAAAAGTTCAAACTTCGCAGGGCAACTATACCATTAACATGGGTAGAGCCACGCTTACAAATGGCGGAGGAACCCGCATTGGAATGGGGCGGTTGAACCTGGGCGATGCGGTGCTTGTCACCGGCAACCTGACGGGGCTAAACGAGATCGACGCGCAGAGCGTGCGTGTTACTCGGACAGCCTCGGAAGCGCAAAATGCCCTGCCTATGCTGCCCACCAGTGTGGTTGGTGTGATCCAGCAGATAGACTACGATTCATTCACATTCAAAATGGCCACAGAGAGATCAGTCATAGTAGTGGCTGCTGATAACGACACCATTGTCCAGGAACAGATGCAGAGGATGGCGTTTATGGACTTGCGTCCAGGAATGCGGGTGAAGATGAGTGGCAATGGCAGCCTGGCTACAGGCTATGTAGCGAAGCACATTCAGATAATCAGCACAGCCCCTTAACTATGTAACTTTCGACCTCCAGCGGGCTATCACGCTCCGCGATTGCTGACCACCAAGCCCCCGGACCACCCGGGGGCACGTACTAATTTCAATTTATCTTAATCGCGACAGCGCGAAAGGGCGAAAAACGCAAAATGGGTTAGAATGTCATAAAGTCATAAGGTCACAAGGCTAGATAGCCGAAAAAACAACGCATGTTGCTTCGGATTGCGGAGCTGCCGAAGCCACCGGATGTACAACGTGATTTGATACATGTTTTCCTTCCGACACTCGAAACCATTCCCAAATCATCTTCCTGCCGCCACACTCTCAGGCATCTGCGCAAGGGTGACTGTTATCTTGCGACGTTTGTGATCTCTCAGGATTGTCAGATCGAGCTTATCACCAACGGAGGCCTCCCGTATCCACTCCTGCAGTTGTCCCGCGCTTTGCAGCTTCTTGCCATTGATCGCGACTATGATGTCCCCACGACGTATTCCCGCTCTGTCCGCAGGGCTATCCGGTGATACCGAGCCGACCACTACGCCATAGTTCACAGGTAGATTGTATGACCTGGCGAGGTCTGGAGTGATCTCCGTGTAGGCAATCCCGATCCATGGCACGATTATACGCCCGCTCTTTTGCACATCGCTAATTGCTCGCTTTGCGGTATTGATAGGTACAGCGAACCCCAGGCCACCGCCGCCCTCAGGTGTCTGGATCACAGCAGTGTTCACGCCTATCACACGCCCGCAACTATCGAGCAATGGGCCTCCGCTGTTGCCGGGATTGATGGAGGCATCGGTTTGGATAAGGTCACGCAGGGATGTCCCCGCGCCGGGGATGGCGCGGTTCAATGCGCTCACTACTCCCGTAGTAACCGTGCGCTCGAACCCGAATGGGTTACCTATAGCAATAGCCTGCTGGCCCACCTGGAGCGCGTCTGAATTGCCCATACTCACCGTAGGTAAGTTTCGGCCGTTTATTTTAATAATAGCGATATCTATCCGAGGGTCGCCACCGAGCACCCTTGCATCGACAGTCTTCTCACCTATCAACACCACCTGCACCCGACTGGCGCCCGCCACCACGTGCTCATTAGTCACAATTAACCCATTCTGGCTAACTATGAACCCCGACCCAAGCCCAGCCCTGCGCGCCGGCTGCCCGAATCCTGGCGAACTCATATTGACCACGGATACCACCGCCGGACCGACCCTCTTCGCCACGTTTATAACACTGGTCTCCGCTCCGCACAACTGCCCAGGCGCAATTGGTTTTTCAGGCGGAACTGCTTTCCCAACTATTTCCTTGCCATCAATCTGAGGGCCAGTCTCCTGTTGCCTGTTTCCACATCCGCACAGAGCAGCAGTTATCAATAAAGAGATTATAAATAATCTGATCAATCGCATAAATCATCCCCTCACAACTCCTTATAAGCTCATACCTGCCTGCCAGTGAAATCAAACCCGTCATGGATAAATGCAGGAATAGCCCACAGTATGGCGAATTCTTTTGTGACTGCCATGTGAGGTGAAGATGATGACTAAGCGTGATGTGCTATCAATGGCCTTCAGAGTGCTGGGGGTGTGGTACCTGATTTCGGTAATAATGTCTATTCCTGATTTGTTGTTCTACATGTATCCGCCAGCGGATATACCTGATCGTCAAATGTTGCATATTGGACTCAAAGGATTTTTTATCGATTACGCGGTGCTCTTAGCGTTAGCATGTATCCTTATGGGAGCGGCAGATGGGCTTGCCCGTCGCTTTGTTCATGATGATGCTGTGATCAATATTCCTGTTGGAGTTAACCTGCGTGATGTGTTTCGAATGTTGTTAAAAGTCATAGGTTTGGCGATAGTGGCAGTGAATCTACCGGCTGTGATCAGGCTTGTCTCTCCTCTGTTTCAAAAGTTCCACATGATATCTGATTG
>JAJFTD010000055.1 GCA_021373255.1 bacterium | reverse complement strand
CACAGGGCCAATCATCGACCTGAACGGCGACTCAAGGATAACCAATGGCACGCCCTGCCCGAATTTCTCCCAGCGTTCCCTAACAAGTGGGGTATCGGACGGGTCGATCTCCACATACAGCGCCCGGCAGTCATGCGAGAGCGAACGAGCATATTTTAACGCAGGAAGAACGCCTCTGTGAATACCAGCCGCGAGGACAATGGATGTAGATTTTACCTCGGCAGGTTCTTTAAGGTCCGCATCTGTCAACCTAAGCTCAGTGCCCATCTCGATGTAGTGCTGGTGAATCTTATGGAATATGTAAACCAGGATTGGAATCAACAGGACAACTATCCATGCTCCATGAACGAATTTAGTGGCTCCTATTACTATAGCGACAACTCCGGTGATTGTTCCGCCAAAGAAGCTGATCGCGGAATGCAACTTCCAACCCTCATGCTTGAGCCGCTTCTGCCTGAAGCCCATTCCATACTGCGAAAGCGTGAACGAGATAAAAACTCCAACAGCGTAGAGAGGGATCAACCTGGTAGTATCGCCGTGAAATACAACTATAAGCAGCGCAGCGATAGCACTCAGAAGCAATATCCCATTGCTATATACCAGCTTATCACCGATATTCGCCAATTGCCGGGGCGCAAAGCGATCGCGCGCAAGGATGGAACTCAGCCTTGGAAAGTCCTGAAATGCGGTATTGGCTGCCAGGATGAGAATCAGCGCCGTAGCGACCTGTATTACTATATAGAACCATCCACGCCCGAAAACCGAGCTTGCAACTTGTGATACGAGCGTCTGGGTATCGGACGGATACGCGTGGTAATAGTGTGCCAGCAGCGTAACACCCACCACCAGACTCGCAAGAATGGCCGACATGTAAACCATTGTGGTAGCCGCATTTTTCGATTCCGGTGGTTTGAACGCCGGCACGCCGTTGGCTATAGCTTCAATCCCAGTCAGTGCGGCGCACCCACTCGCAAACGCCCTGAGTACAATAAAGAGCGAAATCGACTGCAGGCCGGGCCAAGGCATTCCCTTCGCCCCATAAAACTCATGGCCAGCCGCCAACGGATGCGTCACAATAGGAGCGATATGTGGCCCAGCGAACACTTTATACAACCCCACGCCAACAAGTATATACAGGCTCAGTATAAACCCATAAGTAGGCGGTGCAAACAATGCCCCGGACTCACGTAATCCCCGCAGGTTCATATAAGCTACCAGGAACACAGCGATAACGCCCATAGTCGTTGTATATGGAGCCCACTCAGGGCGCATTGATATAACTGCAGCGACCCCGGCAGCAACACTCACCGCAACCGTAAGTATGTAATCCGTGAGCAGTGACGCAGCCGCGATAAGCCCATAAAACGTGCCTAGATTTTCTTTTGCAACAGTATAGCTTCCACCACCATGGGGATATGCGTTCACTGTCTGGCGGTATGACGTGGACACAATCAGAATCAATCCCGCGATTGCCAGGCCTATCGGGACCGAAATGATCCACGAAGCGCCACCCAATACCATTAATGCAATCAGTACTTCTTCAGGCCCGTATGCTACCGACGAGACGGCATCCGACGAGAAAACAGGCAGTGCAAGTATCTTCGGAAGCCTCTCGTGCAATGCGCGTGAGCTGGGTAATGGCGCTCCAAAAAGAAAGCGCCTGATTATGCCAAGCACGGTAATACCTCCACGGCTGCACAACAAAAAAAGAGTCACCAGGTGTGTGACCGCCCTGGTGAACAACAGCATAGTTTAACACTACTAGACTAAATTGTCACGCAACATGAATTTTACTTTAACGACTGGAGATAACGCACTTGGGTTAACTGGACTAGCTATGCCAAATCACGTTGTGCGTCCGGCGGTTTCGGGAAGAGGGCTTCCCGAAACAACTCGGGTTATCTATTCGACTTTTTGACCTTTTGACATTGTGACATTCTAACCCCATGACTTTCCAACCCAATGTTTAACCTCAGCCTTGCTGGGGTACCCTTTGATTGGGGGTATGTTCAAATGGCAGGAAGAAGCAGAAAACGACTGATTAGCACAGGCATTTCCCTCATCACCACGCTTGTGGTAGTCCCCTTGGCATATTGGTTCATAGTGGCAGCTATTGATAACGCGATAGGCTGGGAGCGTTTGTCGCAGGATGCGGTGCTTATCATACTCGCCGCGGCAGCTTTTCTTATTGGCGTGTTCTGGATATCGTGGGCGTATTCCTACCTGCTGTTTGTGGGAGAAGGGATGTCGCAGGACGAACTGGGCACTGGTCTTGAACCCACCCACATACTCATTACTACCGGCCCCTACGCATATGTACGTCACCCCGCAGCAATCGGGCTGCTGTTTCTCTTATTGGGTGTCGCGCTGCTCCAGAGGTCGATATCCGGGTTGGTGTTGCTGCCGGTAATAGCGGTGGGAATGCTGCCATATCATATGATTTTCGAAGAGAACGCGCTTCTGAAGAGGTTCGGAGCTGAGTATGAGACCTACAGGGAGCATGTACCGTTTATGATTCCACGTCTGAGGCCCTACATTCACTAGCCAGCGGCGAAGGCATAACTAACGCTCCATTGGGTCCCGGCCCTGTTGGTCGAATACTATGCACCGGATGCCTTCATGTTTGCAGTCGGACTGGCGGTTACATGAGACGGGCAGGAGGTCGGATTGGGCGTGGACATAGTCCGGCATGGTTTCGGTGATGTGAATCATCTCAAGTCGGACCATTGTATTGCGTATTGTGCAGAACTCATATGTCTGCCGCTTTCCATATTTCTCCATATCTGGTAATACGCTTCCCCGGAGTTATTCGTCAGCGAATGGATCGTAGTCCACATCGGCGGCGAAGAGGTCGAGATCAGCTTCGCCCTCTTCCACTGCGGCATGTTCGGAAACTGCGACATCAGGGGGCTCAGCGATCTTGTGAACGCCTTTGAAGATAGGGCGGCCTAACAAATAATGCCTCTGGGTGAAAAGCCCTCCACCACCATTTACATCCGACTCCTCAATAGCCTGCCCAAGGATAGCAACCTTCGCATCCAGATCGTCAGCACAATGAAGCATCATAGCCTCGATGCACTTCGGCAGCTTTGGCGAACCGTATTCGTGCTCACCGTGGTGCGAGAGGATTATATGTTGCAGTGTTAGGCTTAAAATCGGGTCAAAACCATCAATGCTGTCTGCCAGGTCCTTTGCAAGCATAGCGCCTACGACTATGTGGCCAACGAGCACTCCTGAGCTGGAATATTTGATGGAGCCGTTCCACTCAAACTCCTGAATCTTTCCGACATCATGCAGCACAGCGCCGGTAATCAGCAAGTCGCGATTAGCCTGCGGGTAGCGATCAGCAAAAGCGACACATGTCTTTACCACGCCGAGGGAGTGTTCAAGAAGGCCCGACACATAAGCGTGGTGAACTTTCTTTGCCGCAGGAGCCTGGCGGAACTTACGCACGAAATCCTGGTCACTAAACAGCTTATCCAGCAAAGCGCGTAAATTGGGATCAGCCACCTGAGCGAGTATTTCGCTGAGTTCGGCCATCATCTGATCGGGGTCGAAAGGTGAGCTTCTAACGAAATCAGCCGGATCCACAGCTTCGCCCCACCGTTGAAACGACTCGACCTGCAACTGCGGGTGGTCATTGTAATTCCTGACAGCAGCGTAGACGAAGATATAGTCATCTTCCTGCAAGCGTGTAATCTCAGACTCAGTAGCGTCCCACTTTATCGCATTGACCTCGCCGGTCTTGTCGGCCAGAGTCACCTTAAGATACGGGGAACCCGTGCGGGTATGCGCGACTGATTTTGAGGCGACCAGGAATACATCCTCTACCTTGGCGCCTTCCCGAAGATTTGAGACGTAATATTTCTTCAAAGCAACCTTCCTCGGTGTTATTCTAGCCCGAGGTCGGCTGGTTGTCAAGGAGAAGGGACGGTCCGAATGTGGGGTTATCATTGATGTGGTACAGATTACCAGGTTGCGGATAAGGTGTTATCTCTGGTATAGGTTGTTTGCCTAGAACAATCACCGGAGGTTCCTTATCCGCAATGCTAAGTATACGACAGATAGCCCAGTTTCGTCA
>JAJFTD010000033.1 GCA_021373255.1 bacterium | reverse complement strand
AGAACTTTGATCGTCGCATCAACATCGCTTACCACGACACCGACTTGAACAAGGTCATTAAAAGTTTCATGTGGTTCAATCATGCTAGACTCCTTAGTGGCTATGCGGCAACGGCGCATAAGGCTACCGGTCGCCATTGATTGATATCATATAGAAACAATGGTTGTCAACCGTTGATTGGTAGAAGTTGTTGTTTTATCAGGGTTTGCGGGGTGGGGCAGTGGAAGACCTCAGGACGAGTTTTGCATCCATAACTTCTGTTTTTGGGGGAACGCTCTTTCCGGCAAGCAATCGCAGCAGTATCTTCGCGCCTCGGTTTGCCATTTCTTCGAATGGATAATGTATGGTGGTCAGCGGCACGCGAAGTGCATTGCTTCGCCACATATCTCCAAGACCCACGATAGAAACATCCTGCGGAACCGACAATCCTGCCGAAAACACGGCATCCATGGCGCCCAAAGCGACTACGTCCTGACGTGCAACAACAGCCGTAGGCGGATTTTCGCGTTTCAGCAAGCGTGTCATTACCTGCGCGCCTGCTTCCTCACTCAGCTCGGTCTCGACAATGGATGATGTCCCTACGGGGAGCCCTGCGTTTTTCATTGCGTCCGTGAATCCCTTGGCTCTCTCACGGCTGCGCTCAGAATCCAGTGGTATCGCCAGATATACAATGCGCCGATGTCCAAGCGAGATCAGGTGCTCGGTGGCGATTCGGACAGACTTGTAGTCATCGCAGACGATCTGAGGCACTTCGAGTCCATTTATAGGCTCATTAACAACCACGAGCTTCACATTTTGATCTACAACTTCCTTGAAAGCATTTGTGTCTCGGTCGCTCGGGCTGAGTACCGCGATAATTCCAGGCACACGATTAGCGATCAGTTGATCGAGTGCAATATTCATTCCCTCTTTTGATTTAGAGGGTCTGGTGAAAAGCATCAGATAGTCTTGCTCACTGAGAGATCTTTCTATAGGGTCGATGAGCAAATGGAATGCGGGCATAATGCTAGGGCTGGCTAATACGCCTATGAACTGTGATTGGCCGCAGGATAGACTTCTGGCGAGCTGATTGGGGCGGTAGTTCATCTCCTGCGCCATTTTTATAATTCTTTCTTTAGTCTCCGCGCTGGCTCGTCCGCCGCCTCTGAGTACTCTGCAGACTGTAGCTTTATGAAGCCCCAATGCCCGTGCTATATCAGCACTTGTAACACCCATTGCTATGTCCTCATCGATATTTATAATATAATCTATATGTATTCATACCGTTTTCTAAGGTTGCTGTCAAGTGGTCTGACAAATAAGCTGAAAAACTCATAGTTCTTCCCTTGACAAAGCCGGAAGTGTGGGGTAAAGTGAATGAGGCGACCGGTCGCCTGTTGTGAATACCAAAATAACGACATCAACACCTTATAATATCCGCGGTATTGGTTTATGATACACGATTTTCCTTACACTGATTTTGATTCTCTTCACATACCCGAATCTTGTCGAGTAGCATTATATACCCTGCAAGCGCAGAGTCCAGAGAAAAGCGATGAACAGATTGTGCAGGATGCGCTTCGCTGCCCGATAGGTTGTGGATCGCTTCGTGAAGAGGTTAAACCGGGGATGCGAGTGACTATCGCCGTCGATGATAGCAGCCGCACCACTCGCACTGATATAATGCTCCCGCTTGTGCTCGATGAGTTGCGTGAGGCGGGGGTGTCGCGCGATTGCATAACAATTCTTATCGCGCTCGGGACGCACCGGCCTATGACTCTTGACGAGATGGCGCCGAAATACACTCCCGAGGTCGTTGTTGAATACAAGATAGTCAATCCAAACTGGAAAGACAAGCGCAGTTATAAAGAAGTCGGGCTTTCGTCGAGGGGTTGCCCAATCCGGGTACATACAGAAATTTCGGACGCAGATTATGTCATTGGAGTCGGCCAAACGATAGCCCACATGATTGCAGGTTTTGGCGGCGGTGGGAAGATTATCGTTCCCGGCTGCGCCGATGGCGATACCGTTGGTGAAGTGCACTGGCTCTCGAACGAAGTGCCCGAGGGCAAGTTGTATGCACAGCGAGAAAACGTCGTGCGTGGTGCGATTGATGAGTTCGCAATGAAAGCCGGACTCAAGTTCATCATAAACGATGTGCCTCACGCAGACGGACACCACATTGCAGGAGCGTTCGCCGGACATCCTATTCTCGCACACAAGGCAGCTTGTGAGGCAGTCCTAAAGTTATGCGAAGTTAAAATCCAAGAGAAGGCCGATATTGTCGTTGCTGATGCTTATCCGGCGGATTTGGATTTCTGGCAAGCCCTCAAAGGAATGAACGTAGCATATAGTGCCGTAAGAGATGGCGGTACGGTTATCCTTGTATCACCCTGCCCGGAAGGTGCAAGCTCGCAACACGAGGAACTCACAACCGTCGGCTACATTCGCAAGGAACAGGTACGACGGATGGTCGAGCAGGGCAAGCTCGACAAGTGTATAGGAGGAAACCTCTTTCTTGGCGCTCAGCTTTTAGATAGAGCGCAGGCAATTCTAGTTACCAAGGGAATTTCTGAGGACGAGACGCGGGCAATGGGCTTTATTTGGGCACCTGATCCGGCCTCTGCCTTGGAGATGGCTTTGAATCGACATGGTAGATCGGCAAGCGTTAACTTACTGTATAAAGCATCCAAAATGATATGCACACTTAAAAATTAGGAGGCTGTCTTATGGGTAATGGACTTAGGCTTGAAGGCAAGAGAGCGTTGGTTACGGGTTCTGGTACTGGATTGGGATACGGGATCGCGTTGGAGCTTGCGCGACAGGGCGCTGATGTGGTTTTGCACTATTCACACAGTGCCGCTGGAGCTGAAGATGCCGTCAAACAGATACACGATATGGGACGCAGGGCTACGGCATTCAAAGCGGACTTCTGCGATATCGATCAGGTGCAGGAGCTCGGACAGAAGGCTATCGACTTCCTTGGAGGGATAGACTGCCTGGTGAACAACGCAGGAATCACATTCAACAAACGGTTCCTCAAAGTGACCCGCGAGCAGTTTGATGTAACCTACAACGTGAATATCCGAGGACAATTCTTCCTCACACAGGTGATTGTCGAAGATATGCTCAAGCACGGCGGTGGGTCGATTGTGAACCTGACTTCAGTGCATGGAGTTTCTGGAGCCCCGGAGCATTCGGTCTACGCAGGGACAAAGGGAGCGATCATCGCCTACACGAGGACCCTGGCGGTTGAGCTGGCGCATCAGGGAATAAGGGTCAACGCTATTGCGCCCGGAATGGTGGTAGTTCCAAATTACTTCAAACCGACAGCATTCACCCCCGACGCAATCGAGCAGACGGCACACGACAAGATACCGCTTGGCAGGCATGGTGAGCCGGTGGAGATAGGCCAGCTTGCAGCATTTCTGTGTTCGGACGAATCCGGCTTTATCGTCGGGCAGACAATCGTAGCCGACGGTGGTACATCGTCGCTTATGTCACTGATTGATGACTTCAGGAACGAAGCCACGTCGAGTCTTGGCGGCGGTTACGTACCGGGCATTTAGCATCTGGCCTATACAGCGGGCTGGACACTGAAAGGCGAGGGGTATGGACACATCGGCTATTGTTGGTGTTATTGTCGTAATTTTTGCTGGATTGGCCATGGGAAGCGTCGCATGGCCGATGAAACTGATGCGTAAGTTCAAATTCGAGCATTGGTGGTTGATCGGCATGTTTGTCGGGCTGATTGTAGTGCCTTGGGTCGTGACGCTCGCATTTTGCCCAGATGCATTGAAAGCCTATTCTGAAGTTCCCTTAAGGGTGATTCTCTTGTCCAATGCATTCGCGTTGAGCTGGGGAGTTGCCAATGTACTCTGGGGCTTGTGCATTGTGCGAATAGGAATGGCTCTTTCCGGTGCTATCCTGACCGGCTTGGGAGTATCTGTCGGCGTCACGGTTCCGATGATATTTAAGGGATCGGGGCTATTCAGTAATACAGCCGGACCGGATTCTCCGGCTGGCAAGGCTGTGCTGGCTGGCGTGGGAGTGATGCTAATCGGAGTTGTCTTGGCTTCGTTAGCCGGTTTCGGGCGTGATCGTGTGCTCCAGAAACAGGACAAGAAATCAGGCAGCTTTCTGGGTGGGCTTATTATGGCAGCAATCGCGGGGGTTACATCCTGTGGAATCAGTCTAGCCTTTGTTTATAGCCAAGCCCCCATAGTGTCGGCAATGAAAGCTCACGGCGCGAGTGATATACCAGCCAACTTAGCGGTTTGGGCAATTGGACTCATCGGTGGAGCCCTTGTTAATATCTCTTTCCCGATTTATTTGCTTTGCAAAAACAAGTCGTGGGGTGTGTTCAAGGAGAGTCCGAAGGAGACACTGCTGGCTTCGGTAATCGGCATCCAGTTCTGTCTAGCTAATGCGCTGCTGGGAAGTGGCATGTTGCTGCTGGGAGCTCTTGGCGCTTCTGTTGGGTTTGGAATTCAACAGGCGAGCCAGATGATTGGCGGCCAGAGCGTTGGTTTCATAAGTGGTGAATGGCGAGGAGTTCATGGTGTACCTCGAAAGCTGATGTATGCCACTATCCTGGTGCTGATGATTGCCGCAGTTATAATGGCATATGGTAACACGTTGAACTGAGACAAAAATTGGAATTCTATTTTTCACAGGAGGCTTCGTGTTAGATGCAGTATAAGTTGCCGGAAGTCCTTTCAGGTGTGAATAAGCCCACCTTAACATTTAAGAGTCTCGATGGAACCGAGGTGCTGGTTCTTCCTTATGGTGGCCGAGTACTCGGTCTCTTTGCGCCGGACAGCCAGGATAACTTCTACTGGACAAACACGGCTCTGAACTCGGTCGAGTCCGCTCAGGAGTTCTATTCTAAGGACCAGTGGCACAACTCCGGTGGTGACCGTACCTGGCTTGCACCGGAGATCGACCTGTTCTTTCCGAATTATCCTGCACGGGACGTATACTTCCAGCAGCGTTCATTCGACCCGGGCAACTATAAGGTCCTGGATAAAGGCGATGGTTTCAAGCTGGTCAACGAGTTCGAGGTTACAAACTATCGGACAAAGCAAAAGATCGCGCTGGAGTTAACAAAGTCACTGGGACCGGCGATAAATCCGCTGCGATATGAGCGTGAGTTTAATTCAAGCGATGTTCAATATGCCGGCTACACGCAGTATACATCGCTTAAGATTGTAGATAATGTGGATGCCAGGGTAGGGCTCTGGAACCTGGTGCAAATGCCTCATGGCGGAGAACTGTTAATACCGACGTTCGCTCGAACAGAGCCGATGCTGGTCTTTGGCACTATACCATCAGATGACCTGGTATCGGAAAACAATTTAATACGCTATAAAATGCGACAGCAGGGTGAGCACAAGATAGCTGTCCGCGCCGTTGCAACGACAGGCCGTGTCGGTTATGTGTATCGATCAAATGACAAGCTATCCCTGATCGTGCGCAGCTTCCGTGTGAATCCGTCCGGTGAGTATGTCGATACTCCCTGGGAAGACCTGGATGATCTCGGGTATTCGACCCAGGCTTGCAATGTAAACAGTCAACTGGGAATGTTCAGCGAGTTGGAGTATCACATACCGGCTATTGGTGCAGGAACCGGAAGTGTAAGTTGCAGCGATGAAGCCCAGGTGTGGGCGTTCAGGGGCAGTGAGTCTGATATCAAGCGGATTGCTCGAGTATTACTTGGTGCTGTGGTTGAGATATAAATGGCCTAACCCAGACCAATTTGAAAGTGGAGAATTGTGATGGCCGATAGAAGAATAAGGTTCGTGGAGGCGCTTCGCGAAGGCATGCGCCAGGAGATGGAAAGAGACGCATCCGTATTTGTGATGGGAGAGGGGGTAGGCCCGCATGGCAGTTGCTTCAAGCAGACTGACGGTTTTTGTGCTCAGTTTGGTGAGGACAGGTGCAGGGACACTCCTATATCTGAACAGGCCATAGCCGGAGCGGCTGTCGGCGCTGCGCTTGCGGGAATGCGCCCCATTGCTGATTTGATGTGGATCGACTTCACCACACTCGCCACAGATCAGATTTGCAACCAGGCTGCGAAATTGCGCTACATGTCCGATGGTCAGGTCAACGTTCCCGCAGTCTTCAGGGCCACTACAGGCAGGTTGAAGTCCAACGGCGCTCAGCACAGTGGATCGTGGTATTCCTGGTATGTCAATATTCCCGGTCTTAAAGTTGTGGTTCCCAGCAATCCTTACGATGCCAAGGGCCTGATAATATCCGCGATACGTGATAACGGTCCCGTGGTCTATTTAGAGCACAAGATGCTGCTGAATGTTAAAGGCGAAGTTCCCGAGGAATCATACACAATCCCGTTGGGAGTAGCGGAAGTGAAGAAAGAAGGCAGTGACCTCACGATTGTCGCGACAGGATACGAAGTCACGGATACAATGAAAGCGGCTGCAATGGTAGAGGCCGATGGAATCTCAGTCGAGGTCATCGACCCGCGAACGTTAATGCCCTACGACTCCGATACTATTCTCGAATCGGTCAGAAAGACCGGCAGGCTGTTGGTTGTCGATGAAGGCTTCAGATACTGCGGTTACGGCTCAGAGATAATCTCCATGGTTGTAGAGAACGCGATGGAATGCCTCAAGGATCGCCCGAGGCAGTTTACTGCGATGCACTCAACAGTCCCATTCAGCCCGCCATTGGAAGAGTATATAATGCCAAGTCCGGTAAAGATAGCGAACGAGATTCGAGTTGTGATGGGCAAGTCTCTGGAACCGGAGGTTGCGATAAGATGAACAGGGAAATGAAAATCGGGCTACTTGAGACGATGCTCAAGATACGCAAGGCTGAATTGCAGCTTGCGGTTATGTTCAAAAACGGAAAAATCCCCAGCGGTGCGCACCTCTATGAGGGCGAAGAAGCGATAGCGGCCGGGGTGTGTGCCAACCTTCGCACAGATGACCAGATAACCAGCACCCACCGGGGCCATGGCCATTGCATAGCCAAGGGCATGGAGCCGCGCAGGATGATGGCGGAAGTATGCGCAAAGTCTACCGGCTGCTGCTCCGGCAAAGGTGGGACGATGCACATGTTCGACCCAAGCATCGGTGTAATGGGGACTATAGGCATTGTAGGTGGCGGTATGCCCATCGCAACCGGCCTTGGGCTTGCAGCCAAGTTGCAGGGCACGGACCGTGTTGCGGTGAGCTTCTTCGGTGATGGCGCGTCCAACAACGGTGCTTTTCACGAGAGTCTCAATATGGCTTCACTCTGGAAGCTGCCTGTAATCTACGTCTGTGAAAATAACCAGTTCGCAACCAGCGTCAGTGTTAAGAGATCTACTCCAATAGAGGACATCTCTGTTCGCGCCATTGGATATGGGATGTCGGGCGTAACAGTCGACGGCAATAAAGTTGACGAAACGTACGCCGCTGCAGCTGATGCTGTTGCGCGAGCTCGTAGAGGTGACGGCCCCACGCTGATCGAGTGCAAAACCTATCGAATCCGAGGACATTTCGAAGGTGATGATGCGATCTACCGAAGCAAGGAAGAAGTCCAGGCTGCTCGCGAGCGCGATCCAATCGAATACTGGAAAAACGTGCTGCTCGGGGATGGCACGATATCCGAGCAAGATTTTATTGATTTGAACGAGAAAATAGAGCAACTGATTGCACAGGCGGCGCAGTTCGCGGACGAGAGCTCCTATCCTACTCCCGAAGATGCGTTGAAACTCTGTGGAGGCAATCCGAGTTTGCTTGTTAAGTAAATATGGAGGTTAAAGTCGAATGGCGAATGTAGTCGTAATGCCGCGCAGTGGACAGACGATGGAAGAAGGAACCATCGTCGAATGGCTCAAGAAGGAAGGCGACCCAATTCAGAGTGGTGAACCACTGGTCGTGATTATGTCCGACAAGGCCAACCTTGAGATCGAGTCTGATTATACTGGTGTGTTGAAGAAGATTCTGGCCGGTCCTGATGATGGCGACATCGAGTGCCTTACTCCGATTGCAGTCATCGGTGAACTTGACGAGGTGATCAACCTGAATGCGCTGCTGGCGGAATATAAGTAGGGACAATAAATGAACCTTAACTTACAAGGCAAGACTGCAATTGTAACCGGCGCTGCACAGGGGATAGGTAAAGCTATTGCCGAGGAGCTTGTCGAGTGTGGTGCGAGTGTGGTGGTCGCGGATATGGATGCTGATCTTGGGCAGGCAACTGCATCAGAATTAGGAGAGAACGCTGTATTCATGCCTTGCAATATAGCAAACTACAGCGATGTCACCACGCTCATCGATGGAACTGTGGAACGTTTTGGCAAACTGGACATTATGGTTAACAATGCCGGTTCCAACAGTTCCAGGCAAGAGGACAGGCTCACCACGGATAAGTTTCCACTCGAGTTGTGGCAAAAGCTCATCGATGTTAACTTGAGCGGTACATTTTACTGCTGCAGAACCGCAGCAGCTAAGATGGTAGAGCAGAAGTCCGGTTCGATCATCAACATATCAAGTATAGCAGGCGTGGTCGCACTGCAACTGCAAGTCGGATTCGTTGCTACAAAAGCTGCAATGATCAAGATGACCGAGGCAATGGCGTGTGAACTCGGCCCGCTGGGTGTGCGAGTCAACACTGTATCTCCCGGGTCGATTGTCACCCAAATCACCAAGAAGCTTTTCTACAACGATCCAGGGAAATCAGAGCATCTGATGACGTTTATCCCGCAAAGGCGTCCTGGTGAAACCAATGAGGTCGGGAGTGTAGTCGCATTTCTCGCTTCTGATGCAGCTTCATATATCAACGGCCAGAACATCATTGTCGATGGCGGCTGGACGTGTGGATTTAGCCGAAACTTCTGATGCATTTATACAGCAACCGACCTTAACCGGCCGATAACGCCGATTTACTTCGGTTTTTAGGCAAGTCTCCAGGCCTCTGAGGTGACACATTGAGTATTCTAAAAAACTATATAAATGGAAAATGGGTCGACTCCGTCTCTGGTAAAACATCGGACAACATCAACCCGGCTAACAAGAATAAAGTGATATGCCAGGTGCAGGCATCTGTAGTCGAAGATGCGAATGCTGCTGTAGAGGCAGCGTCATCGGCGTTTGATAGCTGGCGGAAGACTTCCATCCCTGAGCGTGCCGCACTACTCTTCAGAGTCATAGAGCGGATGCGAGAACGAGAGGATGAGTTCGCTCGAACAATTACCCTGGAAAACGGCAAGACGCTGCGAGAGTCGCATACTGAGTTTGCCTCGGCGATCAAAGAAGCTGAGTATCAGATTGGGCAGGGGAGAAGACTTGGCGGCATGCAGGTGCCTTCTGAGCAGCGTGGGGTGATGTGTTATCTTACTAGGCAGCCGCTGGGAGTCGCGACGCTCATTACTCCCTGGAACTTCCCGTTGAATGTCGCCTGCCGCAAGATGTTTCCTGCTCTCATCGCGGGTAACACCTGCGTCGTCAAGCCTGCTGACTTCACTCCAATGTCGGTATGGCTTCTGTTCCAGGTGATGGACGAGATCGGGCTTCCGGCCGGAGTTGTTAACTATGTCACTGGTCGGGGCTCAATAATCGGCGACACGCTCACATGCCACCCCAAGGTCAAGGCAGTTTCTTTTACAGGATCAACCGAAGTCGGCATAGGAATTGCCCAGAATCTCGCCGGACGCCAGACCAAGTTTCAACTCGAAATGGGTGGAAAGAACCCGTTGGTGGTGCTTGCGGATGCGGATATCGAAAAGGCGACCGATGCAGCTATAATAGGCGCGTTCAGTTGCAGTGGGCAGTGGTGCACGTCGACAAGCAGGGTTATTGTGGAAGCCGAAGTCTACGATGCTTTCCTTGAGATGCTCATTGATAAGACTAGCAAGATCACGGTGGGCAACGGCCAGGATGAATCGTCCCGCATGGGGCCGGTTGCCGGACCAAAGCAATACGAGACTGTTCTGAACTACATCGCAATCGGTAAAAGCGAGAATGCGCGACTTTGTGCGGGTGGATCGGCGATCACGGACGGCGATTTTGCCAAGGGATTCTTCATCAAGCCGACGATTTTTGCCGAGGTCACTTCCGATATGCGAATTGCACGCGAGGAGATATTCGGCCCGGTGCTTTCGGTGATGAAAGCCAACGATTTCGAGGATGCCATAAGCATTGCCAACAACACGGTCTACGGGCTCGCATCCTCGATTTACACTAAAGATCTGTCCAAAGCTCAGCGATTTGTCGAGGAGAGCGAGGCAGGGCTTTGTCACGTGAACATGCCCACGGCGTGGAAAGAGCCTCAACTTGAATTCGGCGGAATCAAGGACTCCGGCAGGGGGCTGCCTGAGGCGGGCGAGACCGGCGCGGAGTTCTTTACGGATATGAAAGCAGTATATATTTGCCGTTAGTGAAGGGAACGTTTGTATGAAAACCGAGGAAAAACTCGCCACGCTGGACGGGTTTGATAACGCGAAGCTACTTCAAATCTATACCCAGCTCGTGCGCCTGCGAGCTTTCGAGGAGCGTGTGAAGGAAGTCGATATGGCGGCTCTCATGCCTGGGCTTGCGCACGTATAAATCGGGCAGGAAGCGGTCGCCGTGGGTGTGTGCGAGGTGCTCAAAGATGGCGATTTCGTTACCAGCACACACAGGGGTCACGGCCACTTTTTGGCCAAAGGTGGCGACCCCAAGTTGATGATGGCTGAGATTATGGGCCGCGAGACTGGTTACTGCAAAGGCAAGGGTGGGTCGATGCATATAGCCGATATCTCACACGGGATTATCGGTGCAAACGGAATAGTCGGGGCTGGAATCCCAATTGCTGCCGGTGCTGCGCTGCAACTACAAATGAGCGGCAAGGACGGCGTTGTGGCATGCTTCTTTGGAGATGCGGCATCCAACCAGGGTACGTTCCATGAGGCGCTGAACCTGGCCTCGCTTTGGAAGCTGCCGGTGGTGTTTATATGCGAAAACAATCTGTATGGTATATCGGTCCGGCAAGACAGGCATCAAAACATTACAAACATCGCCAATAGAGCAATTGCTTATGGCATTCCCGGAGAAGTTGTTGACGGTACGAACGTGTTGGCTGTTTATGATGCGATGGCGCGGGCAACCAAGCGTGCGCGCGGAGGCGACGGCCCCAGCCTGGTGGAATGCAAGTGTTACCGCTGGCTCGGTCATCACGCAGGTGATCCGGCTCACTATCGCCCGGCAGGTGAACTCGAAGCCTGGAAAGAGCGTTGTCCTGTAAAGCTTTTTGGTGAGCGATTGATTGACAACGGAATAATTGACGAGCAGCAGAGCAAGCAGGTCCTTGAGTCCGCTGCCGCCGAGATGCTGGAGGCTCAAGCGTGGGCTGCTCAGCAACCCTGGCCTCTACCAGAAAAAGCTTTGGAGGACGTCTATGTCTAGAGAATTAACGCAGGCCGAGGCGCTTCGCGAGGCGCTGTGCGAGGAGATGCGCGCAGATAAGCAAATATTTATTATGGGTGAAGATGTCGGCCCTCACGGTGGGATTTTCACTGTTACCAAGGGTATGTTTGATGAGTTCGGCGGCGAACGAGTGCGCGACACTCCCATATCGGAAGCCGGTTTCGTCGGAGCTGCTCTGGGAGCCGCAATCATCGGAGGCCGCCCGATTGCCGAGCTGATGTTTGGAGATTTTGCAGCCGTGGCGATGGACCAACTCGTAAACCAAATCGCCAAGGCGAGGTATATGTCCGGCGGTAAAGTGAAAGCCCCGCTTGTTGTGAGGCTCACTATAGGCGCGCGCGGTTCCACCGCAGCCCAGCACTCGCAGAGCCCGCACGCCTGGTTCATGCACACACCGGGTCTTTACGTAGCCGTGCCATCGACTCCCGCCGATTGCAAGGGCCTCTTGAAGACTGCGATTCGCAACGACAACCCCGTGGTCTTCTGCGAGCACAAGAAACTTTACTTTGTAAAAGGACAAGTGCCTGACGGCGATTACATGACACCATTTGGAGTGGCCGATATCAAGCGGCAGGGCAAACATGCAACTGTAGTCGCAATCTCCATTATGGTGAATAAAGCGTTGGCTGTTGCCGATAAGCTCGCCCGTGAGGGGATCGAGTTGGAGGTGATTGATCCTCGCACCCTCGTTCCTATGGATTGGGAGACGATCTTCAAGTCTGTTCGCAAGACGGGTCGGCTTGTTGTTATGGATGAGGGTTGCTTCACTGGAAGCGTGGCTGCTGAGATTGCTTCAAAAGTGAGCAAAGAGTGTTTCGATTATTTGGACGCTCCCGTCGAACGGGTTTGCGCTACGGACACACCGATTCCATTCAGCCCACCACTTGAGGAGTTCGTGATTCCGCAGGAAGATGATCTGGAAAAGGCGGTCAGGAGCATTCTTGTGGGCGCTGCATGCGCATAATAGTCAAAAGGCTGCCGGTCTCTAGCCGGCAGCCTTTTAATAATCTATGCCTGTTTGTAGCTACTGAGATTACTTCACTTGATACTTAGCAGGAGCCGTAAGAGTTATATAGCCTTTAGTCCCGGCAGGTATGGTAACATCCGTATACTCTCCCTCAACAGCTTTGCCAACAAGATAACCAGCGCCGGTACCGATTGCCGCTCCAGCCCAGCCGCCTGCTATTGCACCGATTGCACCACCTGCAACAGTGCCCGTTCTTCTATTCTGAGGTTTTGCACTCTTGCCGGTAGTTCCCTCTTTGGCTATTCCCTGTTCATTGCTGGGTAATGCAGACACAGCGATCTGTGTTCCATCGGGCAGGATCGCTGAGGTGATCTCAGCCTTTAGTTTACCTGGAGCCTTCGGTTGCTTTGGCTGCACTACAGTCAGCTTGCCGACAAACGTTGTATTAGCCGGAAAACCTCCGCAGTTGGTACCATAACAATGCCCCTCGAATCTATCCCCAACCTTGTTAGTAGCCGAGCTCACCGTATTGTCCAGAACTACTGGTATCACGGTATACTTCGGCACAGTTACTGTTCTAGCACCCTGTACCTGCGCAGCAGTAATCATAACAAGTGTAGCTATCGCCAGGATAAAGACCAGACTCGCCCTCGATCTCATCTCATTCACCTCCAAAATCCCACGACTACTGCCAGTTTACCCCTGCATGCACTTCATCATTCTTCACCGTGTTTGACGATGCCTATACAGAGTGACAATCCGATTGGTTACTCCCCGAGCAATAGAGTAAGGTAATCCAATCAGCAGAAAACCTACGAATATTGCAGCAATGATCCGAACACGCTGGAAGATGAAGTATTGGGAGATAAGATCAAGGATAACTCCAATAATGAACGGTATGAGGATGTTCTTCATTGTGCTCGATATCAACACCCGGCGGCGCTCTGCGTGGAATAGTATGCCTATTAGATATGGTGGCTCACCTTCTTTGGCATCATGCAACCCATCTCGAATCCCCAACGCAATCGCAAATATGGGTTGAATAAATAATCGCATCCTCCCGAAACCACCAAGCCTTCTGACAAAGCCTTCAGCTATCGGACCAAGTGCCATAAGAATGGTATACTCCTGGCGTTGTTCTATGATGAGCACTTGCTTATTACCGCTGTTGTGCGTGAATAAACCATTTAGCACGCCGGAAAGCAAATCATTTGGTATAGCCGCACAGAGAAATATTACCGCGTGGGTATGTACAACTCCAAAGGGGGAACCCGTAATGCCAGATCCAATTCAAGTGCAACGTCTGACGGCTCGGATTGAACCTGATCCAAGGCGTGTGCTTTCCCGGTTTTTTCCGGCGGATGAGCAGCAGACGCGCAGGCGCATTGCTCGTGTGATGACCTTATCGGAAGATGAAGTGGAGCGTATCCTGTCGGAGTTGATTCAGCAATACGCTAGCGAACATCGCAACATTGCGGCAGTCTGGCAAGAGCATTTTCACCGCGTTGAATCGATGCTGCCGGAAGACTGCCATTCATTGAGCCTAACGCGCCAACAACTTATTGGGGCTTATTTTACGATGGATTATGCGGTTGAAGCAGTGGCTCTATTCAACCCATCCATCGTCGAGGCACTAGATCAACGTGATTTGAAGCCAGGTTCAACTCGCTTTGCCTTAAGCCTTCGGGCTGTCGGTGAGGGGCATGTATCATCTATTGTGATGCGCAACGGTATCATTGATTCCGATAACAACATCACCTTGGTTGAACCCGCCCTGACTCGTCAAGCACTCACCGAAGAAGTTAATCCTGAATTCAGCACAGCCATGGTCCGTCGCACACTCAATGACTTGGGAGTGCTTGGCCCTCTTGAGAACGTGATCTTGAGTCGATGCGGCAAAAGTGTGAGCATGGCTGAGCTTTCCGGCGAGATTGAACGCGCGCGGGTGGATGCATTCACACCTGCCCAATGGCAGCAGGCAAGGGACAATCTTGTATCTTTCATGGAGTCGAACCACAGACTGCAGGTTCCCCAAGGCGCGGATCTATCGGAATTGGTGATCTTTCCGGTATCACAAAACGAGAGTCGGGGCATAGAAGACCTGCGGCTGGTTAAATTCACCAATGGCGATGGTTCCACCAACCTTTGTGGAACCTACACTGCTTTCAACGGATATACCATCTTTCCAACAATGTTGGTGATCCGTGACAACGGATGCGTGCAAAGTCACTCAATATCGGGCCAGCTTGCCCAGAACAAAGGGATGGCGCTCTTTCCACGGAAGATCAAAGGCAAGTTTAT
>JAJFTD010000187.1 GCA_021373255.1 bacterium | reverse complement strand
GCTGGGATGCAAGGTGATTGTCCACTCATGCGGCTATGTGGAACCCCTGCTGCCGGGCCTCATCGAGGCTGGAATAGACTGCCTCCAGGCTATGGAAGTGAAGGCGGGGATGGATCTGCCGACGCTGTTTGATAAGTTCGGAGATAAGATCGCATTTTTTGGCGGGCTTGATGTTAGGACATTGATCAGCAATAATCGTCAGGCAATAGACGACGAACTGATGCGCAAAATGGCCTATGTTCTAAAAAACGGCGGCAGCTATATATTGCACTCCGACCACTCGGAGCCGCCGGAAGTTGATTACGAAACGATGCGATACTTTGTAGACCACGGCATTGAGATAAGCCGCGAGATACTCAGAAGTTAATTATCGAAAGGGGGTGCGATGTGAACCGCGCCCCCTTTTAATTATAAAAGATTACCAGTTCTCACCCAAGAGTTCGAAATGAGCCTGTGGATGCGCACATGCCGGGCAGACCTTTGGGGCATCAGTTCCCTCGTGCACATAGCCACAGTTGCGGCAGCGCCACTTAACTGCACCAGTGCGAGCAAAAACGCGACCGGCTTCAATGTTGTCAGCTAGATCGGCATAACGCTTACCGTGCTGCTTCTCCGCGACCGAGATAGCATCGAACATGTTTGCTACACCATCGAAACCCTCTTCCCTGGCGACAGCAGCGAAGCCCGGGTAAAGCTCACCCCACTCATGCCCTTCACCAGCGGCTGCAGCCCTAAGGTTTTCAAGGGTAGTGCCGACAACACCGGCAGGATAAGCTGCAACTATCTCGACATCACCGCCAGGCAGCATGCTGAAAAATCGCTTGGCATGCTCCTTCTCCTGATTGGCCGTTTCCTCGAAAATCGAAGCAATCTGCTCATAACCATCTTTTTTGGCTTGGCTGGCAAAGTAAGTGTAGCGATTGCGTGCCTGCGACTCACCCGCGAACGCCGCAAGAAGATTCTTCTCTGTCCTGGTTCCGTTTAGCTTAGACATGTTTGTCCTCCTCGAAAAACAGTATATGTTTGGGCCCAATGCCCGAAATTATTTAAGGGCACCTGCAATGTGGACAGACACCAATAAACTCTACATTATGTGAGTTGATTTCATAACCCGTCGCACTTTCCGCAGCTTTCTCAATATTGGAGAGCATCGCCATATCAACATCATCCACTCGCCCGCAATGTGAGCACTTAACGTGGTAATGGTTGGCTGGGTTTCCGTCGAATCTCTTCTGGGCTTCTCCGACGTGCAACTTAAGCACGATTCCAGACTCCGACATAACCTCAAGATTGCGATAAACTGTGCCCAGGCTAATATGCGGCAGCTTCTTGCGCACCATCTCATAAACTTCATCCGCTGTGGGATGTGAAGTTACTTTTCTAAGTTCATCAAGTATGACCCGGCGCTGCCGGGATGTCCTGAGCTGTTTATCTGCCATTAGATCATTTTTAATAATAGGAATAGTTATTATTAGCAAGTATAGCTTTACAATTTGTCTTTGTCAATGGCTTTACAGAAAGATTTCTGCGGATTTATCTACTTAACCCACAGCATTTCGCTGCGATGAGTAGTGTAGGCTGCTGTGCGGGAAACATGAGAACAGCAGATACTACATAACACAATATAATTTCCTAAGCGG
This sequence comes from bacterium, assembly GCA_021373255.1. GTDB lineage: Bacteria > Armatimonadota > UBA5829 > UBA5829 > UBA5829 > UBA5829. Next base: position 46,267 of record JAJFTD010000187.1, on the reverse strand, counting down.
TAGTAAATCCGGGCTCTCAGCTATATAGAGGAGGCCATAACAATGATTCAGACTATTACCTGGCGTCTCTCACTTGAAGAAGCACGAATGGAGGCCCGGGAGAGAAATAGGCAGATTCTCATCGACCTCTATAATCCAACATTGGTTGGATCACGTTATATGCAGGAACACACTTATACTGATCCACGAGTGCACCGTTTTGTTGACGAGTTCGTTATCCCAGTGCGCTTCGACCTAAAGGAAGACCCGGGAGCATTAATCAGATACCATGCGTTTTGGACCCCATGCATTATACTCAGTGACATCGATGACAATGAGCACCGGCGCTCATACGGTGTGCTGAGTGTTGAGCAGTTCCTGGCTGAGTTTTGGGTAGGCTACGGATTGCTTTTACTCAATACAAGACGCGTTAACGAAGCGATTGATGTGTTGGAACGTGCCAGGATCTACACAGCGGTCGACTCTGTACGCAATGCGGAGAACCATTATTGGCTTGGGGTAGCAAAGTATCAAGTCACTGGTGACATCAAGGAACTCGAGTATGAATGGCAGAAGCTCAGAGCCGATCATCCAAGCAGCGACTGGGCAAGAAAAACCGACTACTACTTTGACTAACCAGCGTTATTTGCGAAGTGTATTGCCGCGAAGCCAGTTTATACGTGGAATTTTAAGCACTTGAGCTTGTAATCCTTGCCAAGCGTTCGTGAATTGCGATATAATCCTTGCGGTGAAGCTCATGAATCAGGAACCAAGCAGTCTACAAGACCGTCAAACAAACCAGGCAGCGGCCATCCCGTGCTGCAGTGCGGCTGAGGGTGTGGCAAATATCCTGGATGTAGCTGTAGGCGTGCTGGATGATTTCCAGAAAACAATGGCGGGTGGACGACCTAAAGCAGTCAGAATCAGGCTTGGGAACAAAACTGTCGCCGAATTACCCGTGGCGCTCACCGCTGCTACAGCCGTTGCCATAGGGTTGACTGCTGTGTTATTGACAAAGTTGACCATTGAAGTAGTAAGCGAGGATTGACGACACGTCAATCTCGAAAGAATACATCAGGCTTGGGCGATGCGAGGCGGTGGTCTGTTGTCACCCCATCGATACCGAAGCAGATCACTTATGCGGAGAGGTGAAAGCGTGCAGGACCAGTTCCAGGAAGAGCGAAGTCTAACCCAGTCGCGCTACGCAACCCTGTCTGATCAGGAAATCGTCGAGATTGCCCAGTATGGCGATGAGCGAGCCTCCGAATTCCTGCTCTATAAATATCGCAGCCTGGTGAGAACCAAGGTTAGATCATACTTCCTTATGGGCGCGGAAAAAGAAGACTTGCTGCAGATCGGAATGATCGGGCTGTGGCAAGCGATCGTCGACTATCGGCCCGAGAAGGACATATCTTTCCTGTCTTTTGCGCGCATCTGTATTGAGCGCCATGTGATCACGGCGATCAAGACCGCCACCCGCCGCAAACAGACCCCGCTGAATACATCAGTCTCGCTGGAGTATCCATCCGAGGACAGCGACTCCGAGTGGAACCTTGCCGATATACTAGTATCGGACGACACTGTGGACCCGGAGGAGTTGGTGCTCAGGCGTGAGGACAACACCCGTCTGCAGGACATGCTCAGAAGGCTTCTGTCCGACTTCGAGTGGCAGGTGCTCTCCGGTTATCAGGTCGGCAAGAGCTACCGCGAAATCGCATGTGAGCTGAGGTGCAAGACCAAGTCTGTGGATAATGCCCTGGCTCGCATCAAGCGAAAAATCTCCTGCGCCCCCCACGGCTGGCCTGGCATTACGGACATTTAGGTCTGATGGTTGGGAAGGGGATAGAAAGACAGCCAAAAGAAAGGTTCGGGCACATCTCTGATGTGGCCCGCATTGGTAAAATGGCGTCTCTGATGCCACCACGTAGAGCATACATGAATATTGTAGGTTTATTCTCTCCACTTCGCACGTTAACTTCTAAGTTTTTCAATCAGTCGAGTAGTGGAGCGGCCGTGGGTTTCGGTTTTGTTTAGTGGGATCAGCTCTATGCGGCCTCCTACGGCTCGCACTGTGTCCGCCTCTGGAAGATCGTCAGGATTATAATCGCCGCCCTTGGTGTGTATGTTGGGTTTGATGGCGGTTATGAGTTCGACGGGCGTGTCTTCATTGAAGAGAGTCACATAGGAAACACACTCCAACGCGGCTAGAATTTCCATGCGCTCGTCCTCGGGCACAACGGGGCGCTCGGGGCCTTTGAGCCTGCTGACACTGCTATCGCTGTTCACACCGACTACAAGCATATCCCCCAGCGCTCGCGCGTCCTGCAGGTAGCGGACGTGACCTATGTGCAGGATGTCGAAGCAGCCGTTTGTAAAGACGACGGTCTTCCCCTGCCCTTTCGCTTCCTCAACGATCTTCTGCAGGTCCGAACGGGTCTGAACCTTGGTTTCGGCGGCTCTGAAGGAAATCTCACTAGTCGGCAATCTCTACGTCTCCAATCATTTCAACAATTTCAGCGCGGCTGATGGCTCCCTGGCGAAGGATAACATGCGGGGTCACGCTGACATCAATCACAGTAGATGCCACCCCAATCTTGCTCTCACCCGCATCGAGCGTCACAGACACCCATTTCTCAAGCTCTCTGGCTGCCGCAGTGGCATCTGTCGCAGCGTCTTTCCCGGAGATGTTCGCGCTGCTGGCTACAATCGGGGAGTTGAGCTCTCTAAGAAGAGCCAACGCCACCGGATGATCAGGCACGCGCACACCCACGGTATCCCTACCCCCGCTCACGAGATCGGATATTTCATCAGTCTTGGGCAGGACTAGGGTTAACGGTCCCGGCCAATATCTCTCCGCCAACAACCGGGCACTTTCGGGTATGGATGCAGCGACTGTATGAAGCTGTTCCACACCAGCAACCTGCACCGGCAGTGGGTGGCCCTCGAAACGGTCCTTGGCCTCGAACACACGTCTTACAGCGCTTTCGTTCAGCGCATCGGCAGCTAGCCCGTAGACGGTTTCTGTCGGAAATATCACCAGTTCGCCGCGCCGAATGGCGTCAGCCGCTGTCTTTATCGCGCCAAGCTCGGGATTGACCGTATCAACCTTTATAACTAGCATTTCCAGGCAACCACCACACGTTCAATACCGGCCAAATCCGGTTCAATTTCACATCTCAAGTATCCCACATCACCGGCCATCTCAGCAACCGCCCGGGCTTGGCCTGCACCAACCTCCATCGCCGCGAATCCATCCGCACGCAACAGCGGCAGTGCTCCTGGCAGCAGCACCCGGTAGGCATCTAAGCCGTCTGTGCCACCGTCAAGAGCCTCACGAGGCTCATATAAACGAACCTCCGGCTCGAGGGTATCGATATCAGCTGTGGGTATGTAGGGCGGGTTGGAAACTATGGCATCGAACTCCATTCCCAAGAGCGGCTCCAGCATATCGCCCTCGATGAGCTTCACCCGATCCCCCATTGCATGCTTCTCTATATTAGCCCTTGCAACCTTCGCGGCCTGCGGGGATATCTCTGTGGTGTAGACCTGCGCGTTCGGGACAGCAACAGCGATGGCGATAGCAATAGCTCCGCTGCCTGCGCCTATGTCGGCAATTGTTGGAGGATGGGAAAGGCGGGATAGCCGTTGTATAGCAGCTTCGACAAGTGTCTCCGTGTCCGGTCGGGGGATTAAGACGCCTGGGCTGACTATTAAGTCCAAGCCATAGAATTCCCTATAGCCGAGAATGTAGGCCAGTGGGTAGCGGTCTGCGCGGCTGTCGAGCATATGTGCAAACCCTTGGAGTTCTATATCAGAAAGCTCATGTTCGGGGTGTGCGATGACATCAAGACGCGAGCAATTGAGCGCATGCGCCATCAACAGTTGCGCATCCAGCGCCGGTGAGTCTACACCTGCCTGAGCCAGGCGGGTTATGGATGCACTAAGCTCCTCGCCGACTCGCGCCACGCTTGCCAATTAGCTAACAGCCTGCAGCTTTTCAGCCTGGTCAGCCGCGATCAGTCTATCGATCATCTCGTCCAACTCGCCATCCATAAAGGCAGGCAAGTTGTAGAGTGTGAAGTCGATCCTGTGATCGGTTATTCTGTTCTGAGGATAGTTGTAAGTGCGGCTTTTCTCACTGCGGTCGCCTGAGCGAACCATCAACCGCCTTGCGCTGTCCATTTCCTGGCGCTGTGCTTCCTCTTCCATGCTGAGCAGCCTGGAGCGAAGTATCTGCATCGCGCGTAAGCGGTTTTGGAGCTGTGAACGTTCGTCCTGGCATGTTACAACCATACCAGTGGGTTTGTGCGTAATTCGGATGGCGGTCTCGTTTTTCTGAACGTTCTGCCCACCAGCACCAGCGGAGCGGTAGGTATCTATTTCGAGATCGTCATCATTGATCTGCACATCTATTTCTTCAGCCTCAGCTAATACACTTACGGTTGCAGCGGAAGTGTGGATGCGGCCACCAGACTCTGTCACCGGCACCCTCTGGACACGATGCACGCCGCCCTCGAACTTCAGCTTGCTGTATGCGCCATGGCCTTTGATTTCCATCACGGCTTCGCGGAAGCCGCCAATGCCGGACTCTTCTGCGCTAATGAGTTCAGTTCTCCAACCCTGGCGCTCGGCATAGCGCGTATACATCCTCAGCAGGTCGGCGGCAAACAAGCCCGCCTCGTCCCCACCTGTGCCCGCACGAATCTCGACTATAACGTCTTTCTCGTCGTTGGGGTCCTTTGGCAGCAGCATTACGCGGAGTTCTTCTTCGAGGGGTGGAATCTTCCCCTTGAGTTCGTCCAATTCAATCTGAGCCAACTCACGGAGTTCCGGGTCCAGCTTGTCGTGCAGCATCTCCTCAGTATCCGCCAACTGCTGCTTTACCTGCTTATATTCACGCCACTTAGCGACTATTTCCGACAGATCCGAGTGTGCCTTCGCGATCTGTTGGTATTCCTTGAGATCCCGGACTACATCCGGGTCCGCAAGTCGCTCTTCCAGCGCTTCAAATCTTTCTTCAACTTCGGCTAACTTCTCGAACAATTATTTTCCTCTTCCTGCAAGCGCCATCCACCTTTGTGTATATCAAGCATACGAAGCAGCTACATCGGGTTTCGGGACGAGGGCGTCCCGAAACAATTTTTTGTAGCGTTGTATCGGGAAACCCTTTTCTCGATACTCCCACTGCATACTAAGGGGTTTCGGGATAGGGGTATCCCGAAACAACCTCTTGCCGTAAATCCTATAAGTGCCACCCGTTCTCAGACGTTCGCCTGGGGGCATTCTTCGTCGCGTGCGGCTTCTTTTTCGAGCACGCACTCCAGCGACGTAATGGCAACTTCTATCATATCCGAGTCAGGCTCGCGAGTGGTGATCTTCTGCATCAACAAGCCAGGGAATGTGAGCAATTTGGTCAAGAACGAGTCCTTGAACTTTCCTGCGAACTTGATCACCTCGTAAGCGATCCCGGCTACCAACGGCAGCAGCGCCAGTTTATACAGCCACCTGAACAGGTAACTTATCTTTCCATGCTCAGCAAGGCTGCCATGCGGCAAATAATCGGCAATCAGTGCAAAAACAATAATGCTCGTAACCAAAACCACAAGTATAAAACTGGTCCCGCAGCGCACGTGCACTTTGCTATAGCGTTTGACATTATCTACCGTAAGCTCAACACCGGCCTCGTAGGCATTGATGGTTTTATGCTCCGCACCGTGATATTGGAACACCCGCTTGATATCTTTCATCTGCGAGATGACCAGCACGTATCCCACGAATATACCTATCTTGATCAAACCCTCAACAGCGGTGAGCTGCCATGGGACGGTTATGGACGAGTTCAATAGCTTGGTGAGGACGATCGGGACGAAGAAGAACAGCGCCAGGCCCATAACCAGGCCCACCACCATCATTGCGCCGATAGTAATATCGTTGATGCTGCCGGCTTTCTTGGGCGCGTCACCCTCGACGGGTTTATCCCCGGCTTCGGAAGCCATGGCGTCACTCATCGCGATATCGGCGGAGTACATCAGCGCCTTAATCCCGAGAGCCATAGAATCTATCAAAGCCAGTGTGCCGCGCAGCAGCGGCTTGTTGAGCCACTTTAATCTGCCCAATATGGACTCAACGTCTTCTTTCTTGGTTACAATCTCGCCATCGGCTTTTCTGACCGCAATACCGAAGTCTTTCGGCCCGCGCATCATAACGCCCTCGATTATGGCTTGACCACCGTAATTGAACTGCGTTTTCTTTGAATCCGCCAAACTACACCTGCCAATCCTGACATAAAGCAAAGGAAGCGCCCAACAGTCGAATATCCCCGACCGTTAGATCGCTTCCCCAAATTTACTTAAAAATAAATGAGCTATTGCTCGTCCGCTTTCTTCATGCCATACTTGGAGAGGAACTTCTCAACGCGGCCCTCTCTGTCCATAATCTTCTGCTTTCCAGTGAAGAACGGGTGGCACGCGGAACAAATTTCCACATGTATATCAGGATTTGTAGATCGGGTCTCAAAAGTGTTGCCACAAGCACAAGTCACTTTTGACTTCACATATTTCGGATGGATGTCCGCCTTCATTGTATCACCTTTCCAATAATGCCGGTGCGGCTAGAAATTCTCATTAATCTCCGCGATAGCACCGAGCCGGATTGCTTATTTACACACATATTCCACTCGTAACGATGAATTATACCATATCAGTGCAACACCTGGCAACAATCAAGCACACGTAATAAAGAACTACTGAAAATGATGCAAGAGGAGTGCCGGGCAGGCGTGGCGAATGCTATACTGGACCACAAACCGAACGCAGATGTGACCTGGCTGCCCCATTGGAGCCGATAAACACACGGAGGGACAATGTTCAGAAGATTTAGCATCGGATTTCGCGACACCAGTTTGTTGACAATTGCACTAATGGTGTCAATTCTAATGGCTGTCGCAGGCGTAGGGATGTGCGCTGGCGATGATATAAAACGTGAAACCACCGCAGCCGTGGAAGCAGTACGACCAGCACTTATCAGAATATATATCGTGGCTGCAGACTACCAGCAGGGCCGGGAGATTAAAGCAGAATCAGCAGGAAGCGGCGTGATTGTATCACGAGAAGGCTACGCGGTCACTAATCATCACGTGGCAGCCGACGCTGAGCGTATTGTCTGCACACTTGCCGATAAGCGCGAGGTGGATGCGAAGCTGATCGGCACCGATCCATTGTCTGATGTTGCCGTAATCAAGCTGGTTTCACCGGACGGCAAGCCATTCCCGACAGCCCCATGGGGCAATTCATCAAAGCTGGAAGTCGGGGATAGAGTCTTCGCCATGGGATGCCCACTGGCGCTGTCGCAGTCCGTTACTATGGGCATAGTCAGCAACACCGAGATGGTAATGCCCAGCTTTATGTCGGCAGACGATTTCAAACTTGCGGGCGAAGATGTGGGTTCCATTGTCCGGTGGGTCGGTCACGATGCGTTAATAAGACCGGGGAATTCCGGTGGGCCGCTGGTAAACCGCAGTGGCGAGATCGTGGGAATCAACGAGATCAGCTTCGGGCTCTCAGGCGCCATACCCAGCAATCTTGTAAAAGAAGTATCTGTGCAACTTATTAAGCACGGCAAAGTAAGCAGGAGTTGGATGGGGCTGGAAGTGCAGCCACTGTTGCAATCGTCCACGATCAAGAAAGGTATCCTGGTCAGTGGTGTAATGGACGACTCCCCTGCGCAGAAAGCCGGGTTCAAATCCGGCGATGTACTCACCGGTCTGAATGGGCGCGCCGTATCTGCAAGGTTCAGAGAAGAGGTTCCATTGTTCAATCAGTTTGTGGCTGATATACCGGTCGGAAAAACTGTTAAAGCAACTGTGCTTCGAGCTGGTAAGGTAGTCACCCTTAAGGTGACCACTGTGGAGCGCCAAAGTGCCGAGGACAGGCAGAACGAGTTGAAAACGTGGGGCATTTGCGGATCGAACATTACATATCTGATGCAGAAGGAAGCTCAGTTGGACTCGCGAGAGGGTGTGCTTGTGAGCGGTGTGCTTCCGAGCGGGCCTTCAGGGTCAGCGAAACCGGCAATCCGCGAGGGCGATGTTATACGGCGTGTTGGCGGACAGCCGGTCACCAACGTCAAGAGCCTTAGCACACTGACAAAGAAGCTGCTTGATGGTCAAGACGGAATCGTGCCCGTAATGGTCGATTTTGAGCGAGGCAAAAAGAACTACGCCACTGTCGTCAAGATCGGCAAGAGAGAGAGCAGCCGGTCCGGGATGGAGGTCAGAAAGACCTGGCTTCCTATTGATATGCAGGTGCTGACGGACGACCTTGCGCAAGCCCTTGGCGTGCCGGGGAAGACAGGAGTCCGGGTCACGCAGGTATATGCTGACGGCTCGGATCAGAAGACGGGGCTGCAGGTAGGTGACTTGATTGTTAAGCTGGATGGCGAAAACATCCCGGCTGACCAGATTGGTGACGAAGAAGTCCTGCCAAGCCTTATAAGGCAATATGATTCCGGCAGCAAGGTTACTTTGGGAGTGATTAGAAACGGCCAGCCAATGGACTTGGAAATCGAGCTGAATACCTCGCCAAAAATGCCGCGTGATTATCCTAAGTACAACGACGACTACTTTGAGTTCACCGCCAGAGACATTGCGTTCTCAGATAAAGCGGATGGCAATGTCGATGACAAAGCGCAGGGTGTCTATATAGAATCGGTTGCCGATGGCGGCTGGGCTGCGTTGGGTGGTCTCAGGTCTGGAGACATTATCACGGAGATAGGCGGCAAAGCAATTGCCGGGCTCGATGGTTTGAAAGAGGCGATGACAGCTATCGCGAAGCAAAAGCCCAAGGTTGTGGTTTTCAAAGTAGATAGAGGAATCCACACAATGTATCAGGAAGTCGAACCAAGTTGGCCTACATTATAATGAGAGAGGGATACATGTTCAAAAAGACAAGAGCAGTTGTTATCGCCGCGATGTGCTCTGCGGCTTTGCTTTGGAGCACCGGATGCTGGGCGGACTCCGCCGAGGAAGGGCGCAAAATAGCCGATGCACATAAAGACGCCGTTGTCACTGTAGCACTTGTACTTGAAGGTAAGATATCTTACCAGGGCAACACCGAGAAGCAGGAGCACAAGGTGACAACGGTTGCCACGATCATCGACCCGTCGGGTCTGGCGGTAGCATCGCTCTCAGAGATCGATCCCACGGCATCCGCCCCAATGGATCAGATGGAGGGCTTCAGCATGACCATTGATGTCATAGATGCGAAGCTGAAGATGGCGGACGGCACTGAGATTCCCGCGGATATCGTTCTGCGTGACCGCGACCTGGACCTGGCGTTTATCAAGCCAAAACAGGCGCTGGCGGCACCGGCTGCTTATGTCGATCTCACTCAGCCCAGTAATCCTCAACTGCTGGATGAACTGGTCACCCTCTCCCGCCTCGGACCTGTGGCAAACCGGGCTCTGGCAGCAGAGATAGACCGAGTAGAGGCCGTAATCACAAAACCCAGAACGATGTATGTAATATGCGGTATCCAGGGTGTGGGGGCACCGGCATTCACTATAGACGGTAAAGCAGTTGGGGTTGTTGTCAACAAATCGAATAAGAGCGACAGCCGCGACGACGACTCAATGTCTTCACGCTATAGCGACTCAATCTATGTGGTAATGCCTTGTTCCACCATTATCAAGGCAGCGGCGCAGGCAGCAGAGGCTCCCGCCGAGAAGACTGCGGAAGCTGCGAAATAGTTTTAATGTCTCCCCTGCCCGGTTGTTTTCGGGCGGGGGAGGCTATTGTATCTTCGATCTGAGTGCTGATGAGTGTGTCATGTTTGCCGAAAGTTAACCTCTGCTCATCAAACCTCAATACATTGAAATAGGGGTTTGCGAAATGGCACGACCACGGATATTTGTTAGTTCAACCTACCATGATCTGAAATATCTAAGATCGAGCCTGGAGACCTTTATCTCTGCATTGGGTTACGAGCCTGTCCTGTTTGAACGTGGCGATGTATCTTACGATCACACCATGCCGCTAGATGAATCGTGCTACCATGAGGTTGAACAGTGTGACATACTCGTGCTGCTGATCGGCCGCCGATACGGATGTGCAGTGAGTACACACGCTCTATGCGAAGATGAGAGTGAGAGTATTACTGAACACGAGTATCGCACAGCTGTAAGCAAAGGAATTCCCGTGTATATACTGGTGGAGAGAGCTGTGCACGTGGAATATGAGACTTACAAGAAAAACAAAGATAATGTAGATATTAAGTATGCCCACGTTGACGACACACGGGTCTTCCGATGCATCGAGCGCATATTAGCACAGCACAGGAACAACCCAATTCAAACATTTGAACACCCAACAGATATTGAAGAATGGCTCCGTGAACAATGGGCCGGACGCTTCCGTGATATGCTTCGTGATCGCGCTAGCCAGCAGCAATTAGCTTCGCTGTCAGCCCAAGTTCAAGTGCTCACAGAGGCAAACCAGACGCTCAGGCGTTATCTTGAGGCAGTTATCAGAAAAGAATATCCCGAAAGTCAAGGTGTCATCACAGAAGAGACAGAGAGGCTAAAGCCGCAGGCTGATGTAACCATTGGTCGTCTGACTTCCATTAATTTCCCAGTTGTGGATCCGAAGACGCGGAAGGTGCATCATCCGATATGCGTTTCAGTCTCGGTGCGCAATGTAGGGAACAGCGCCATTAGCGTTCGGCGCGTCGAACTCCACTGGAAAGACTCCGATGGCACGATTCATTACTGGTTACTAGCCGTGAACAATGAAGGCCCTATCTATCCACGTAAGCCAATCAACGAAGCACACGAGGAAGAGTGGAAGCGTATTTATGTTCTCTACACACGGGACGTGCATTCATTATACGTTGGTCTTAAAGAGCTATTGAAAGTTGATCCTAACGATTTAGGCCTTGCTGTATGGGCTGATGAAGATATGGAAGCGCCTTTGTGGAAAGCCGATCAAGAAACAATTAAGCGGTTCATGACATTGGTTCGTAATCAACTAAAACAGCTTCAGTCGCTAGGTATATCTTGCGATTAATCTACATATACAGTAGGATTGATACATTCGCGCCCAAACGTATAACAATCCGGTTCAAATGGGATATATCGGCAAATCGGCTGACTGGAAATACTAAAGCTCGCTTTCTATTACCGTACTCTTGTAGGTGTATTTGAGTGCACTTAATAGAGTGGGCTCTATTTTCTAATTAGCCGTATCATAGATCCGGAAGAACTAAGTCCGAAATTGCAGATCAGTGCTGTCGAAAGTTCATTTATGCTTCCTGCTTTTCCAGTCGACGAAGGTCGACTTCGTGCATTTGTTGCAGCAAATTCATTTACCGAGCGACTAAAGTCGCGGCAACAACAGCACAAAGTCCCCCTACGGGGACTCGAAAAGAGCAACTTTCGACAGTACTGATCGCAGATACTGGACCTAATGCGTTGAGTACAACTCTAGAGATCGCCACCCAGGTAGTAGCAACCAACCCTATCCCTCTGTCCATTCTCCGTTTCGACTCCTCCCCCCCAGGGAATGTGTACGAAAACAGGTGAGAGGAGCGCGGGATTATGAAGAGCGCAGTTGAGCGGTTGGTGCGGATTCAATCGGAAACGGTGTGGATGGAGGGGATGCTTGCGGTGCCGGCGGGTGCGCAGGGGGTTGTGTTGTTTGCGCACGGGAGCGGTAGTGGGCGGTTTAGTCCCAGGAATCAGTTTGTGGCAGGGCGGTTGCGTGAAGAGGGTGTGGGCACGCTGCTTATTGATCTTTTGACACCTCAGGAATCTGATGACAGGATCAAGGTATTCGATATTGGACTTCTCGCGAGTCGGCTTTTGAGCGCCACGGATTGGCTTCGGGATGAAGAAACTACGCGTGATCTTGCAATTGGCTATTTCGGGGCCAGCACTGGTGCGGCGGCGGCGTTGCGGGCGGCGGCGGCGCATCCTGAGATCGGCGCGGTGGTGTCGAGGGGAGGTCGGCCGGACCTGGCAATGGAATATCTCCCGGCGGTAAAAGCCCCTACCCTGCTCATTGTCGGTGGTCACGATATACCTGTTATCCCGCTTAACCAGCAGGCTTACGAACTGCTGGGTGGGCAAAAGGAGATCGTGATAGTGCCTGGGGCTACGCATCTCTTTGAGGAACCCGGCACTCTTGAGAAGGTGGCGCAGCTCGCAGCGGAATGGTTTGCGCGGTATCTTGCACCGGATTAATCTCTATTGTCTGATAAATCGATATAGCGCGTATCCCTTTGGCTCTACGCGAACTACCAGGCGTTGGAGATTTAATCCCGTCATCACACCCATATCAACCCAAGAGTCGTGGTGACTGCTCAGCGTCATCACCTTGTAATGCGAATAAGAACACAGCGAGTGGTGGGTAAGAAATGGACCGAGGATGGGCTCGGTCAGGCTGTTTCCAAGGCAGATGAGCGTTTCCTCTTCACGCCTGAATGCCGATGTGCTGATGCCGGTGGTAATTGCCTCCGCCCCCTCGTCCAATTCGTCCGTGTAGACGTGACAGGTATGCTCGCAGCCCAAAGAGTTGATTGTATATACGTGCAGCCCATCGACTTGCCTGGTGAGAAAGAAAGACAACCAACCATCCCGGTACGCCACTTTATGCACACGCAGCCATCGCCAATCGCTTGGGAAACGCGGGTCCAGTTCCACACCATTCGCGCGTAATTTAATACCGGCCAAACCCTCCACAGCCGCCCACAGAAAACGCGGTGAATCCCATGGTGACAGGCGCATTCCACGATTGACCAGTGTTTGGCCATCCGACCACTCACTAAACTGGCCGGGCACGGTGTTATAAACCTTTGGGTCCGACACATAGTGCTCATAAGCTCTGCGCAAGGAGTCTGATACGGTCCTGGGGTTGGTCTTCGACGCGCTCATTGCGTACCACCACGTAACCCCCGGCCACACACCACCCATGCATCCGGCCTCAAAGGATGGATCGTAACGCGGATCTTCCGATGGAACAACCCTGATACCACCTGCAGTCCTGAAGTCGTGTTCGGAAAGACGAGCGGTGATGATCTCAGCCGTCTCAGGATCGGCGACACCGAACATAAGTGGAAAAACCTGATCACACGTGACTTGGGTGTTGCGGTCGCCATCCAGGTCAATATTAAGGAGATAAAGGCCATTGTCAGGATTCAGCAGGTGCTTGTTGATTTGCTCACGGAGGTCGGAAGCCTCCTGCAGATAGCGCCTGGCTTCTTCACGGTAGCCGCGAATTTCCGCAAGATCTGCCATGCCACGAAGTGCAGCATAGCACTCAGCGTTTACTTCCGTTACCACTCCGCTGATCCGGTCGTGCTCCAGGACATTCCGCCACCCACATACACCCCTGCCGCCCATGCCGTCGGCCTTGCACCTCACTAGCCCCTGCTCATTTCGCTCTCTCAGGATCAACTCAGCCGCGCGGCGGGCGCTATCGTAAAGGTATTCGAGGCAGCCGTGGTGACCGGTGAGCTTTATGTGGTGATCGACCGCGAGCAGGTATAGCGGGGTATTATCGTTGATATTGAAGCCATAGTCTTCACTCTTGCCGGTATTGCCGTCGATGTACTCGGCAATGAGACCATCCCCCCTTTGATTCTTTGCGAACACCTCGAGTAGATCACACGATAATTCGGGTTTGATGAAGTCACATCCGTGGGCATACCACGCCGTGTCACGCCCGACCAGGTGAGTGGACCTGCCGGGGTCGTTGGTAACTGCTGTCCCTATTTTGTAGCGAGAGACCGGGCGGAGCACACACGCCTTCGCCCACTGCACGCCGGTGCTGAGAAGATGGTCCGGCATATCGACCACGGCTGTTTGCAGGAGCGAGTTGTAGTGCTCGACGGTGTCCTTGAGAGCTGAACCGTGGGCAATGATTCTATCATAAGCGCGAACGGCTTCGGCCTTACCGTTTGGTGAAAATGCCGCCACCACTCGCACCTTGCGCTGCTGATATGGGAGCACAAGCAAGTCGAACTGCACCGATGCGATCAAATCCCCACTGCCATCCACCCGGTTCGGAAGTGGGCAGCGCGGGCTGTAGGCTTCCTCATGATCGGTAGTAGCCCAATAGCCGTCGGTGTATCCCACCCCACCGAACACCCGCACCCAATTTGGTTGAGATTGGTTCCATGCGATAATCGCACTTCGTGACTCGTCCGCTTCTGCAACCATATCAAGGGGACTGTGGCCTCTGGGGTCCAAACTTGCAACAAGCGTCAGTCCAATCGGGTGCGGGGTACGATTCCGCACCAGCACAACCTCGCACGCAGCAGCAGGATCATCCAGACCGGTGCGCGGGAGATAAAATGTCTCAAGTATTTGTACTCCGTCCCCTATCACAAACTCCCGCTGTTGATAGGCTGGATGAAGATGGATTGATCCAACAGCAGATGGCATTGTACGAGTAAACTTGGCTGGTTTGGTATGATTGGGCTGTGGGGCTGGAGCTCCATATGTGGAAAGGTCGGTAAATGGAATATTATATGTAACGGACATGCCGCCCATCACCCGGGCACCCGCTTCAATGCTAAAGAAGCTGAGCATGTCACCATTACCCTTTGTCTCCGCCCACGCATTCCCATTACCCAATGAGGATCCTTGCCCTAGTTGGTCGTCAGGCAGGTGATAGACGTAAATACCATGGTCACGGGACACGGTGACCTTTTCGGAGACGTGGTAGTGCGGCTCAGCAAATCCCGCCGGGCGGGACTCCGGATCAAACACAGTTTCCGTAAGCGCCTCAGCCCAATCCATCGCAGTCCCGATAATATTCACGCTATCTAGCCTCCAAATACAACCAATTGCACTGCTTCCAGCCTGATTGAGCGAGTGTCAAAGTTTGGTTACCCGGGAGCCGATCTCGGCAAACAACCAACAAACCGACATAACCGGTGGGGCTTTTGGGGTAATAACAGCGGGACACAACACCAGCTCGCATTATTCGTGATGAAACTGAATACCGCACTAATGCTTGCGGTATTCATCGGTGGTGAATAATGCGACACCGGCAAAACAACGAAAGGAAGTGGATATATGAGCCCTATACCCGAGGTCCAAAAAGAAAGGGCGACTGTAGGCATTGTAAAGGTCAATGACAAGAAAATGCGACAGGGATCGGTAGACAAAGCTGTGAAAGATGCTGTCGGCCTGCTGGGAGGCATTGGCGCGTTCGTGAAAAATGGACAGATTGTAGCCATCAAGCCAAACCAGACACTTTTCAAACTGGACACCGACGGTTCCACCACGTCACCACGTATGGTAATCTCATTGATCAAGATGTGCAAGGACGCGGGAGCGAAAGAAGTTTGGGTGGTTGAGTCGGCAGGCCATGCGCAGTCCACACGCAGGGTAATGAGCATCACAGGAATGGCGACTGCGATCAAAGACATGGGAGCATTTATGATATATCTCGACGAGGTTTCTCACACTGTGGTGGACTTCGGCGAAGATGCGCCCGTGCGGTATATGCCGGTAGCCGAGGCACTGGAACGTGTGGATGTGTTCATCGACTGTCCGAAAGCCAAGACTCATTTTGTGGACCCGATATCGGGGGCATGCAAGAACTGGGTCGGGCTTATGCCGATGAGCTTCAGGCTGCATACCCAGAAAGATGTGGACCCATATTACCAGGGGAACGCTGAGTTGCTCAAACGTTATCGCCCCGCGCTAACTGTGTTTGATGGAATGGTTGCAGGCGAAGGGCAGGGCCCGGGGTCCAACGACGCGTTTTGGTGGGGTTATATCATTGCATCCGATGATCCGGTGGCTGCAGATGTAACGGTCACAAAGCTGTTCTCGCTGGACTGGCAGCATATTCGGATGGCTAAAGAAGCGGAAAAGATGGGAGTTGGGATTTATGACCTGGCAAGAACGGACATAAAGGGCGTGCCGTTAGCCGAAGCCACCGTACAGGTCAAACCCGCTGACCCTGGGGTGCATCGATACCCATGCAACGTGATAGTCGGCAGTGGGTCTGGAGGGATTATTGAGGGCACACTCGGCCATTGGAAGACCATCGCCGACGCATGGCTGAAAGCCGGATTGTGGGATTTGTTTACGAGCAAGGGGACACCCACGTTTATGTTCGGTGAGGCGGAAGACCCACTCTTTGAAAAGCATCTGCGCGAGGGGCCATATATAGTCCTGGACGACTCCGCAAAAGACAAATATAAGTATGATCCCAGGGTAAAGTTCGTGCCTGGTAACCCGGTGCCACAATCGTATATGCAGCATGAGATGGTAGAATCCTTGGGATTTGGGTCACTTTATGAGCCAGGTCTGAGGATGTACGAAATGGCCACGACAATGAGAGGCAAACTAACCGGCGAGGCAGGGAAACCAGCTCAGGCAAGCACACTACTCAAAAGCCTGGCGGCCACCGCAGCCGTCGCAGCCGCAGCGGTGCCGGTTATCAGCTACCTTGGAGCACATAGAGAAGAAGTGGAAATCGAGGAAGAAGAGGAGATTACGCCAAGTCTTTGAATCGCTTAAACACTAAGGAGATATTAAGACGCTGAAGAAGAGAGTGCGTCCGGCTCTCGCAGTTCTTTCAGAACCACTGTTGCCCGAGGGGCGGTTTCGGGAAAAAGGGTTTCCCGAAACAACTTGCGTTATTTCTTCGTATCTTTTCGCGTTTTCGCTCATTCGCGTTGTCGCGATTAAATACAAAAGCAGGGTCCGGGTTTTCTTGCTCCGGACCCTGTCAAATATCAGCGATCTGTAACTAATAGGCCACAACAGCAGGGTGCGGAGTACCGGGGAGGCCAAACGCAACATTTGGTTTCAGGTAGCCACGATCCACTGTAAGGCCATAATTAATGAATTCGTAATTCGCATTGATTGCCTCAAGGATTTCCTCCAGATTTTCGCATCCCTGTTCCATATTGCTCGGATCATCCGGAGGATTCAAGCCCAGAGTACACGGGGCTACACCAGCAAGGACCTTGTTTGCGATCTTGAGTACATCACCAACAGTCCTACCCCTGAGAATGCCATATTTTACAACAAAACACTCAAGGTCGTAGCCAGGAGTCCTGGGCATCTGGCGCATATCGTTGTAGGCGATATTGAGTGTCAGCGCCAGAGTTTCAGAGGCTAGATCGTTGTAGGTCTTTTGTCCATATTTGTTAAGCAGGTAGCTCGGGTTCTTGTATGCAAGGAATAGGCGATCACAAGGCCCGCTGCCGGCAAGAATATTCACAAGCTGGCTCAGGCCAAATGCAACTCCATCGAACTGAATCGAATGGTATCCACGATTGTAAACGTTAAGTGGCGCACCTACCAAGATCTGATTATGATAGAGTTTCCCAAAGAAGTAGAAATCTCTAAACACTATTGGGAAGCGATTGTACAACACCCCATTAGGGATGATGCCGTTGTATGGATTACTGAAATAGACCCAGCCATCGCTCGTAAATGTCACCGGCACCTGGCACTGCACACCATGGACGCCATCCGACATCGGAGGACAACTTACTTGAGCACAGCCTACTCGATACGGCACTGCGACCAACAGGCCAAGCAGCATAACTACAAAGAGCAATCTGTAGAATGGTTTGAGATACGTCATTTTCCCCATTACCCCCTGTCAAAACATGTTTTCGGGTAGTCTTTATAAGCAGTAATATCGCGTGTTGGCACGGCCTATTCACTTGTGTGCCGTGAGCAGCCTACCTCCTTTCCCCACTCTGTCAGAATGCGAAGTCAGCCGTCCTGCCACGCCTATCACGCCTATACGAACGAAGTGTTACCCGGCATAAATGTTACACACACGTGACAAGCACACAAATCTAAAGAACACAGCGTGGTGGCTATGTGTTAGTTTCTTAATATTTAGCAAAGAATAGCTTGCAGACATTTACGTGGAAAGCAGTATTGGAAAACTGAAAAAAGGGGGAGGATTATGGGGTGGCTGTCTCTTATCATTAACAGGATATATCGCGTTGTCCGGCTGCGCGGAAAAATGCCGGAAATGCCGTTTAAAGTAGGAGAGTGAGCAGATTTGAAACCAGTTGCAATCCAGCTCTATTCATTGCGTGAAGCAGCAGCAAAAGATTTCCCTGGAGTCCTCAAGGCAGTGGCCGATATAGGCTATGTAGGCGTTGAGTTTGCGGGGTTACATGGCTATGACCCCAAAGAGATCGCTAAATTGGTCGACGATCTTGGGCTGAGGGTATCCAGCAGCCACACCGGCCTTCCTACGAAGGAAAGTGTGAAGGATATAGTAAATGTCGAGCTTGCACTTGGAAATAAGTGGGTAGTCACGGGATTCGGCCCTGATGCATTCGGCACCATGGACGCTGTGTGTGTCGCGGCGGATAAGTTCAACATGGCGGCGGAACTGATCAAACCTCACGGAATGGATTTTGCGATCCATAACCATTGGTGGGAGTTTGACAAAGTAGATGGTCGATATGTGTTTGATATTCTGATGGAGAATGCACCGGAGATCTACAGCGAGTTGGATGTCTACTGGACGCAGGTCGGAGGCGCTAACCCAGCTAAAATAGTATCCAAGTATAGCTCCAGAATGCCATTACTCCACATCAAAGATGGGCCCGGCGTGAAAGGCCAACCGCACACAGCAGTGGGCTCAGGCGTAATGGATATCCCATCTATCATCGGTGCGGCTGATGAGAACACGCTGCAGTGGGTAATTGTTGAACTCGACGAGTGCGCCACTGATATGCTGGAAGCAGTGAAGAAGAGTTATGAATATCTCACTTCCAAGGGTCTGGCTAAAGGCAATAAGTAGATTATTATATGGGGCACTGCTTCGGCGTGCCCCTTCACTTTTTTATTCGGCATATAATGCAATAGCGCCTGGCCTGACCACCTCTATCTCTCGCCCATCAGAGCGTGAAACGCGCTGTATGCCTTCCACAACCACAAACGAACCATCGGTAAGGCCAGTGGGTGGAGCATAAGGGCATATTACATGGGCTCCGGGTTCTCCACTAATTGAGCCATCGTTGATATAAAACGAGCAGCCTATCCCCTTGCTAAACCCGGACACTCTGCCCCACGTTTTTGTGAGAGCGAACAAATTAGCAAGCGGGCCTGACTCATGATTGCCATCCACAATAGATACCGCCCCACCCACGCACTTGTTGCTCATCGCTAGGCATCGAACGGGTGCAGTAGACCCAAGCGGGGTGATCTCACATCCAGCAAGAACGGGACCACACAGTCCATCGTCGCGAATAAGTTTGCCGGTCACTATTACATTATCACCAATGCCGACCGACGTAGGAACAGCCAGCGGCACTGCTCGGACCGCGCCGACGCCGGTATCCCGCTGACAGTATACTGCCCCATCTGATCCGATGCCGCTTACTACTCCGGTAAAGCTAACATACACCCCGTCACACGTATTTGGAAGCTCCAAATGCTCTGGAATGTAAACGCAAATGCTATTTGAGAGCGGCGTTGTGACGCCACTGCTGAGCGTTGCTTTAAGGGCAAAATAATGGTATTCGGGGCTAAGGGGCTGCGTTATGAATTTCTCGGTTTGTCCCGCTGCGCCTGGCGCGGGAAGTCCGTTTATAGGAGTCGATGTGGCCCAGTTATCAGTGGTGATAGGCGCGTCTGTTCTCATGCGAAGGTCATAAGATGTGCCTGCACCGACAGAGGTCCATGTGAGGTATACTGACGAATCTGTTATGGCAGACGCTCGAAGATCGGTGATCTGGCTGGGAGATGCAATATAAGCACCATACAAAATCTCGCTGGGCGATAGACCTGACACCCATGTAACGAGGTCATTGCAGACGCGAAGCCTTGTTTGGTTGCCGGACGCGCTGGTGACGGTGAACTGTGTGCCGGTCGCCCAATCGTAGCCGTATATATCCAAACCGGTGGTGGAGGAACTGGCTTGCCAGAAAATCGCTCCTTTGCCTGCTTCCGGCCTTGGAGGGTTGGCGGTGGTGTAGGTGATGGTGCGCAGTTCGCCAGTGGAGAGGTCCTTAGCAACTATGTTCCAGCCGGACCCGTTGGCCTCAGCCCACGCAACAAGATTGCCACATACCGACGGCTCTATGCCATCGCGCCGCACGATCTCAAATTCACCGGTGCCATTGAAGTAGTATCCACATATACGGACATCCCCCGGCTCGTTATAAGCTCTGTAAACCATTAGATTGCCATCGTGCGCGAACTGGCTCTTATCTGAATCGCTGGCACAGAACAGATAGCAGCCACCACGCTCAAGATCGGCCCAATAGATGTCAACCGGGTAGTGGTCGCCGGACATGGCAGCGCGGTATTCGCCGAAAAAGCACTTGTTGCCCACCATTCCACATGGGATCTGGTTCCGCGATACTTCCCTCACAACATGGTAAGTCTGCCAATCGACATCATGCGCCATCAATCGGTCGAAACCTTGGTAATGATCTACATACATCAGCCACTTTATGGCCGAACCCATTGGAATCCATGCACCGGGGAGAGCATTCTTAAAATTAAGTCTGGAGTGGGTAACGGGGTCAAAGAAGTAGCAGACGCGGCCGTCGGTTTGGTCCTCCGTAACCATCAACCACCGATCAAAGCGCTGCCAAACGGTGATGTTCTTACACTTTGTAAGCAGGACGGTCTGTGAGAGCACCCCCGCATGCATCGGGGAAGCCACCAGCAGGATTGCACCCAATATAAACAGCCGAAAGGTAGTGTGAGTAGACAGGTGAATCTCCTTTGAGAACAGCAGCCTTGCCGTTCTCAGTAGCGTTGCGCCTGTCTATTGCCCCTGGGATACAGTGCGAATTCTATGCCAATCGAGGCTAATTGTCAAAATCCGCAGCTATGAATGTGTGGTCTGATGGCTTTTCAAGGAGACGCGGGGCTGTATCGACCCAGCAGTTAGTCGACTTATCCGCCAACGGTTGTGTAGCCCATATATGGTCGATACGCCAACCTATGCGTCGCTTCAAAGCGTTGGGCACACGATAGTCCCAAAATGTGTATAAGTTGGATTCGCCATCGTGGTGTTTGCGGAAGATGTCCTTGAAACCCCAGGATGTTACGTAGTCCAACGCCTCATGTTCAGCAGGATGATAACAAACACAGCCAGCCAAACCCTCAGGGTCATAAACATCAATCGACTCTCGGGCGACATTGAAGTCACCAACCCACACAATCGGGTCCTGCGGTGTGAAGCTGCGGTCAAAATAGTCCCGCATAGCCTTGATCCACTCCAGCTTATAGGTGAACCTGGGGGAGTCGGGAGATGTGCCCTGCGGAATGTAGGTGTTGACGATGTTTACCCCATCAACCCGCACCCTGATCAGCCGGGCTTCCTCATCCCACACTTCGTTGCCGGTGCCTATATGCACTTCTTCCGGGGGCTGTTTTGTGATTATGGCGACACCATTGAACGACTTTTGGCCTTTGAACGCGCAATGATAACCCGCATCGAGAATGGGCTGGAAGGGGAACTCTTCGTCCCGAACCTTTGTCTCCTGCACACAGACTGCGTCGGCATCGTTGTCCCGCATCCAGTTGAGTATGACCTCAAGTCTGTTGCGGATAGAGTTTGCGTTAAAACTAGCTATTCTCAACACTGCGCCACTCCAATCATGAATTCACCTGGTCAGATGCACTGTTCATAGCCGCAGCCACTTTGCGGCCCAGTTCGGTACAAGCGGCGAGATCGTCAGCCGTGGGCACGTAGTTCACCCGGAGTCCTGAATCCGCCATCTGGAATTTCATCTCCTCCAAGGCGACAGTCAGCAGCTTAATAGACTCCCCGCCCCACCCATAAGAACCGAACGCAGCGCCGATTTTGCCCGTGGGTCGGAGGCCCTTCACGTAGCAGAGCAAATCAGCCATTTGTGGGAGAATGCCATTATTGAGAGTGGGTGAGCCGAGGACCATAGCCTTTGCATCGAGCAATTCGGTAACCACATCACTGCGATGGCTGGATTGCAGGCTCATCACTTTCACACAGACACCCTCGGCCGAAAGCCCGTCCGCAACAGCGTGAGCCATAGCCTCGGTGCTGTGCCACATCGTATCATAAACAACCAGGGCCTTATTGGTGGTAATACCTTTGCTCCAGCGATCCCAGGCTTCTATTATACCGCCCACATTGCTGCGCCATATAAGGCCGTGGTCGGGAGCGATCATATCGACCTCCAAGCCCATAGCCTTGATGTTCTCAAGCAGCTTTCGGACAAGCGGCGAGTATAGCATCAGGATATTGGCGTAATACTTGGCCGCCTCATACATCAGTTTGCTCTGATCAACCTGGTCATCGAAGCGCTCGCTGGTCGCCCAGTGCTGCCCGAATGCGTCCTGGGAGATCAGTAGCTTGTCCTCGACAATGTATGAGAACATACTGTCCGGCCAATGCAGCATCTTGGTTTCGATAAACCTAACAGTCTTCTCGCCCAGACTAATCTCCTGGCCATTGGCAACCACTTCATAAGGCCAATCCTCGCGGTGGAAGTGAGCGATCATGGCCTTTTTGCCGTTAGCTGAACAAAGTATCTTCTCGGGCTTGACGATGTCCACTATCTCAGGCAATGCGCCCGAGTGATCCATCTCAACGTGGTTTACGATCAAATAATCAATCTTTTCAGGATCAACTAATTGCTTGATCCGACCAAGTAGTTCCTGACTATAACAAGCCTTTACTGTATCGGCAAGTGCGATTTTCTCATCCCTAATCAGGAACGCGTTATATGTGGTGCCGCTCGGAATGGAGTAGCCGTGAAACTCACGGATATCCCAATCCACAGCGCCAACCCAAAATATGTTCTTTTTAATCTCAACAGGTTGCATGGTTTGCCCCCAGCAATTTCAATAACACTTCTCATCCACCATTGTACGTAAACGTGCGCAATAGTGTCAATCGAAGAGTTGGATGGTCGGATGGTTAAATGGTTTGATGGTGGGGAAGGGAGAGAGCGCCTTTCGCAAGCTCTCTACCGGCGGCGGTCTTGAAGCTCTTTTCTATGACCGACGCCAGCTTTTCAGGGGCGGCATCGGGCATTTCGTCGCCGAGGTTCACGATCATGTCGGCGTCCCAGAGTATGGGAAAGTTGCGGCCAGGGACTCCTGTGGGGGTGTGATGTGAGCCGACGATAGCGCACGCTTCATCGATTTTATCTTGAGTGTAGCCGATGCGCTGCATTATCTCGCGGACAATCGGTGGGCCGTATTGCTCCTGGAGCTTGCCGTTGTTGTAACCGTGTTCGGCTTCGGCGGGTTTGATGCCCACGTCGTGCAGCAATCCGACAGCGAGCACGATGTCGCGGTCGCCACCCTCCACATCTAATATACGTTCAGCCCAATATGTTACAGTGAGGGCATGATCTATGCGGCGGTCGTCGTCACCGAAGTGAGCGATTAGTTCTTTTATCAGCCTGACCTTAAGATAATTCATAGCTGGATAACACTAATATGAGACCAGGGCGCAAGTGAGGTCGCCACGGCAGACCAGCTCACCATCCACACGTGACACAGCTTTGATTCTCCATATACCACGTCGCCCGGTGATGAGGTCAACCCTGGTCACTACCGTGTCTCCAGGCACTGCGGAACGCTTGAACCGAACGTTATCTATGGCAGCAAAGTAAGCCAGCTTGCCTTTAGCTTCCGGCTTAGTCATCAGGAGATAGCACCCGACCTGCGCCATGTGTTCGACCAGCAGCGCGCCGGGAAAAACCGCTTGGCC
Organism: bacterium; assembly: GCA_021373255.1. Lineage (GTDB taxonomy): Bacteria > Armatimonadota > UBA5829 > UBA5829 > UBA5829 > UBA5829. The sequence goes on along the minus strand of JAJFTD010000187.1, from coordinate 22,578 downwards.
CGGGAGGTTCCCCTGTAGAATCTTCTCGTTTGCCGTAATATTCTTTATGCCTACACAACCCGTACCGTCCTCACTTACTTCCAATATCCGGTCCACAAGAAGGAACGGGTAACGGTGCGGGATGGTATCACGGATTTGCTCTATGTCTATCATTATATCTCCTCGGAAAATAGGATATGTTCGTCCCTTCGCGATGAACATGACAGCGCCGCTACTGCGGTGCGAGAAGGTTCATCGGCGATTCCCTGGTGGTAGGTAATATTTTGTTTAGCTCTTAGCCGTGGCAAGACTCTCTATATACGCGTAAAGCTCCTGCTGGAGGACATACATGTCTTCCTGAATTTGCTTCAGGATAGACGCATGCTCATCGAGATATTTGAACCCCTCGGAGGTAACATCCATCGACATCATTGCCTCTTCGGCCATAGCCGACCGCCTCGCTTGATCATCCGGGATGAACCCTGCGAGGAGCGGATAAACAGACCTGAGCTTATGGTATGTGTCCGAACCCTCCGGGATGTCCTTCAGGTAGAGTTTAATAGCTTCCTTGATCAGTTCCTTATCGCAAGGAAGTTTGGACTCTGGGACCCCTGCAACCAACTGCTCTGTCTCACTAAGGACTCTGGCGTATCTCTGGATGATTTCCTTTGCTACTTCCTTATCCATACCAAACCCCTTATACCCGCGCTGTAATCACCGCGAGTAGCCTGGAGTCATTATATAAGGGAATAGATTCGTTGTAAAGGAGTTGATCACTGGGGATATTGTCTGGCTTCCTGTGTAAGTACATTCCAGGTATTTCGGGATCTGAGAAGAGTGGAAATCCCAGAAATACCAAAAACAAAAATATTATCCCACTAGAGGTGGTGGATAAGAGATGAGGGTTGGAAACACGATCGTCCCGGATGTGCTATCCGCGACGCACCTCTTCCGGGTCTGTGACGCGGTTCATGTTAGTGACTCATCATATTTTGATATTCAGAAATTGACCGTCTTTTGAGAGCTTGACCATTCCACCCAAGGCTTTGATAACTGTCGCCACTGGGACAACCAGGTCTGGTTTGTTCTCGTTATTACGCCCGACATATGGTGCAACAGGTAAAGTTAATCTCTTGCTATCCAGAGTTGCAGTCTTTGATTCGGCAGTCATTTTCAGCTTGTGATGCGCCTTGCTGATTATATAAACTCCTCGATTAATGGCAAAATCGGCAGCTAACGCATTGGACAATTCGCTGGCTAATGCCATTGATGTATTATTAATCCGTTCATAAAGTAGAGGCCCCATCGGTGTATCATTGATCATAATGATCACCAATGGAGAGAATGCTATAGATATGTTCTGTTTAGGCTCAATATTAGTCAATGTCCAAGATACAATACCATCATTCTTTTTATAACCCTGCGGCTCTATCCTATCTATTTTGTAAGTGTGGAGCATGTCTTTGATGTTTACCTTTATAGCTGCTTTTCCGATAGGCCCTTTCCAGCTTGCACCGGTCTTGAGGATGTAGTTGAACCAACGGTTTCCATCAACGTCTCCCCCCATTCCGCCACTGTATGAGTCCACAATGGTTCTTGTTTGTCCGGCAGCAAAAGAGACATCTTTAATATGCCAAGCTTGGTAATTCTGATCACCATTGTTCCTCGACGGCACAATACGCGTCTTCACCGGCTTTCCATCAACCCACGATAGATATCCATCCAGGGCAGTGACATTCTTGTCGGGAATTGGCGCAAGTTCACCTGCGGACATCTCTGGAAAGCCCATTTTAACTGTCGTAGCTTTGCCTTCATTCTTGAAAACGAACTCGCATCGAACTCTGGGCGGAGTGCGCCAACTGCGAAGTACTTGTGCATTTACTTGTTCGCGTATCATACGGATACTACTGTGCTCTGGCTTGATCAGCTCAGCAGAACCGCCGACCCCATGAACACCGCCATCATCGGCAACAACCAAAGCATTGCAAGTGAAAAGGAACGCCACAACCCATATTGTTTTCATATGATAACCTTTCTGGATCTGCGACCCGATATAAGCCAGCGACTATCTTTATATCACTCCTCCATCGCAATCACCCTGGCCTCAGCACTAAAAGTATCATCATACTTCACAGGCAGGGCGACCATTCGGACGATGGTCTTGGAGAGGTCTGCGATGTTGGTAAGGCAGTGGATCAGGATGCAGTTGTTGTGCAGAAGGAGGTCACCGGCATCGGTGGTGAGCGGGAAATCGGCGGCTATTGTGCGGACTCCACCCTGGAGCAGATAAGTGGCGGCTTCGATGGTCAGCACTGGTGGAGGAGTTCGCAGGCCTGCGTGGTAGTGGTCGCACCAGTCCGTGCGTAGGATGCAACCCTGGATGTCTGATACGCCGTGTTGGGCAATGTCTGTGCGGCTGATTTCTGCGGCGTTGCGGCGATCTGTCAGGTCGACAACAGTAGCCAGTGTGACCAGGCTGTCCAGCGGGATTAGGTGTATGGGGTCAACCGAACGAACAACTACAGGGATAGTTTCGGCAGTGATTTGCTTACGGGTTATCGAATGCGATAGATCGATCAGTCTCATAGTGTGTCCTTTCTCACCAGGTCAGGGCCATTTGTGCGGGCTCACTAGAATATAGCCGCCAGACGAGAGCTTCAACCGCGGCCCGGGCTGATTCCAGACGTTGTGTTGTATCAGGCCCGGGAGACGTGTGCGAGCGGGCGGTGAGATCAATCACCATCTTCCCCAGGTGCACCAGCAGATCGTGGACCACATCCGAACGCTCGGGGTTGCCGGTGAGGCATCCTGCAGCGAAGTTAGTCAACTCGGGGAACTGCGAGGCGTGGTCGGCTCGCAGGGACTCGCGCTCGAATATTTCCAGTCCGTGTTCTACTTCTATCTCACGCTCAATGTACGGCGTAGTGAACTCGATCCGCCTGACAGGCAGGGCGCGAATGTCCTCGATCTCCAACTGCGGCTGAACCAGCTTATACCCCGTAACAGTGCGCCGGATGTATTCGTTCATTACTTGAGAATTGAGTATGCAGAGAAGAAAGTGCTCGTCAATCCCAGGCTGGCGCAGTTCGATGCCATATACGGACTGTGGAAAAACATAGCCAGGATGGCTCGGGGTGACGATATCCAGCGCCGCAATCAACCTCGCGGAGCTCTTTTGTATGAGAATCTTAGAGCTGTGATAGCGTTCGATAGGTTTAACTACCCGCGAGCGATCGGTCCTGCGTCCTTCCCATTCGATCTCGTAGGGTTGAATGCTCTGCCCACCGAGCAATATTCGTTCCTCGCCGGTCTCACGGCTGATAGCCGCCTTGCCAATCTCTTCGCCACGGTAGACCGATTTTACATTAAGAGAGCGCAGTGGAGTGAACGGTGGCTGATACTCGGCCAGCGAAGCGTTCTCGCCATGTATGCGGCGGATAATATCGCCGAACGGGCCCTCTTCAAGCAGATAAAGAAATTCACACCTGGGCTGAGACAGTACCGTTTCGCTTCGCACACTGTGTGCGGCATCACCGGCGGTCCTGGCGGGACGTTGGAGAAAACTCTTTCGGTCTCCGGCACGCTCAATGCGCGCGGCCTGGAATGTCCCTCCCGAGGATTTGGCATTCTTGAACACAGGCACTGCATTAGCGACGCCAGCGTCAGGAAATGCGCCCGATATATGCAGAATAGAGACGACGGTCCAGTCTGACATCAGCCTGCGCCTGATAGAGGCTGCGTTGGCGCGCACCAGCATAGGGTCAGGCAGCACCATCGAGAGCATTCCACCAGGCTTCACGAGACTGTTGTCCATAGCTGTTGAGAGAAACATCAGATATGCGTCCGGTTGCCCCTTGGTAGACCGTGCGGGGCTGAAGTCCAAACCGTTTTTGCATGCAATGTAAGGTGGGTTGCCCACCACCGCGTGGAAACCGGGAGCGGTGGTATCGGCGAATACCTTAGGAAATGCGGCGTGCCAGTCGAATTGACCGTCATTGGAACCCAGGGCATTAGCACACAGCAGATGAGTGTTAAGAGCATCAGCAAGCCCATCGGCATAACCCGATGCCGCCCACACACAGAATCGCGATATTTCTACAGCCAGCGGATCGATATCCACCCCATACACACACTCGCTAGCGATACTTGCTCGCAGGTGCTGCGATTCGTCACTATTGGGCAATGTCATTCTTCCGCACACGTGCTCAACCGTGCGGCAGAGGAAATCACCTCCACCCATCGACGGGTCCATTACTCGCAGGTTCGCAATTCGCTCAATCGGCGCGCGGGTGTCTAATGCGCACAACACTGAATTCGCGATAGGCTCCACGGCGCTTTCAATTATATAATTCACCAGGCTTGGTGGGGAGAAGTAGACTCCGGCATCCTTCCGCCACGTGCGATTCCGCTCCAGGATCTCACCCGTAGCTGATGGCCGCAAAGCAAGCAGGCTTTGGTACGCGCAGCCGAGCCATGACAGGGGCATGGTCTGGAAATATATGGTGGGAATTGGGGCATCGGGCATCGGTTGAAGCAGCGCATGTGCGGCTGCATCAAATGCGGTGGGGCTGTTGCTGACGTGAAATATCGCAAGCCCACTGGATGCACGTGCTTCCCGGCAGGCTGATTCGTATACTTTATAAGATGAATTGCCTTGATTAGAGGCGGCATCAATCGCGGCTTGAGCAGCGGTTTTGAGAGACTTGGATGCAGATGCGGCAGCGGGGATACTTTCACCTGCTACAAGGACCGCGAGCATACCGACAAGGCTTCTTACAGACTCGGAATAAACCTCTGCCTTCCCGGCTTCTGTGGCCACGCGCGCGGCATTATACGTTGCCTCAAGCGCGCAGCAGCATCGCGCAACGAACCCCTGCAGCGACCCCATGCCCGCGCCGGAACGTCTATTTTCTCTCACCAATATTGACCCCGAGGCTATTACTTATTAGCTAAGGCAGCTACTTGCGACCTCGCTTGGATTCCATGTGACGCTTTAGGTCGTGCTGCCGCTCCTCACTATCTTTCATGAAGCGCGACAATCTGTCCTCGAACGTCACGGGCGATTTTGCCGCGAATGCCGGTTCAGCGACGTGCAACTCGCGCTCGATGTGATGCCTGGGTTGTCTGACCACACCCGGTTGTTCACCAGCTTCGCGCTGCTTCATCGACAGCTCATAACGACCTTTGGCATTCAAGCGAAGGACCTTTACGTCAACCTCGTCCTGCTCACGCACATAATCATGGACATCGCGAACATAAGTATTCGCAACTTCCGATATGTGGATCAGGCCGGTCTGTCCCTCGGGGAGACGCACTATGGCACCGTAATCTGCGACCTTGAGCACGGTGCCCTTTACATTACTACCGATTTCGATAGTCATAGCAAACGGGCGGATTCCTCCTGGTCACGTTTTGCCTTACCCCTGCCTCAGTATATGAACGTGTATGAACGTTTGTCAAGGCCCAATTCCGACATAAATGGGTATACCAGAGGAGGAATTTGATCACAGTTGCCGAACCTGTGTTAATAACCGATTGTTCTGTAGGAGGATTACGCTGATGGGAGCCGGTTTAACATTCAGCACCCGCACACTCTCTCAAATATGGAAAGCATTTAAGCAGCTTAACCCGGAAAACGTCCGAAAAGAGGCTGAAAGGCAAGTACGTGTAGCGATTATCGGGCCTACGGAAACCATTCAGGATGCGGCTGCCTATCTTTTGAAAGATAATATCGAGGCTTATGACAGGGCTGCCGATGTGCTGATCCTGCTTCCATTGCCGCTGGACCCGGATGCTGGCCGCTTGTTGAAGAACTGCGACCTCGCACTGAAGTGGTCGGGCTATTCGACGCATTTGCCGGAGATCGCTACCGGACGTGTGTTCTCATTTTCCACGGCTGGTGAGCTGGAGAACGTGATACGGGATATAGTATATGACCCGGAACTCAAATATGCACGTCTTCCACTTGCCAGAGCCTTACCAGCGTTCCGGTCTGAAGTCGCGGTAAGTATTACCCAGTCCGTGAGTGTAGAGAATGCCATATTTGTGGTATCGACATCACTCGGAAATGTGATTCCGAATCCACTGCAGGTGTTATCATCCGTGGGAGAGGCGCTGGGAGATTTGGTGGTGCTCACTGCTAACCAGTTGCGAATGCTGTTCATGCTGGCTGGGGCGTATGACAAGGAAATGGGATATAAAGTCCTTGCGCCGGAGATGCTTTCTATAGTAGGCAGTGCATTTGGCTGGCGCGCACTTGCACGGGAAGCCGTGGGAATGATACCTCTGGGTGGAGGAATAGTGCCTAAGGCGGCGATTGCATTCGCGGGCACGTGGGCTATAGGTGAGGGCATATCCTATTACTATTCCACCGGCAAAAAACTTACCAATGAGCAGCTAAAGGAACGCTTCAACACAGCTCTCACCAAGGGCCGGGCTAACGCGGAGTCGATCTACAATAAGATCAAGGAGACTGCCGAACGGCTCAAGACAGGTGGAAAAGTTTAGTAGATAAACGTTATGTTCGATACTAATTGTAACAGCTCAGGGTTCGTGAGAATGATAGTACAAATCAGCATCCTGAGCTCAGTCGAAGGGTGCGGTCAAGTTTAGTCACATGTCACTTCGGAGTTGCACGCTTCGACACGCTCAGCATGCTCACGTTGTACTCATCAAGAGTGAGCTGTCACTACTAATTGACAGTAGGGCCGTACCGTGCTAGCATAAAATGACGCTGTGATATTGTACAGGGGGTACCCTTGCTAGATAAAGATCAACCGATCAACCTGTCTCGCGGCGGTTCGTTTGTGCTTCCGCCCTTCACCAAAGTCCCTGATTTCCTCAAGGGAACGTCCGCTTACGACGCATCTAATCTGATCCAGGCTGGTATCAAAGAGCAGCTTTCCCGGTCGTCTGAGTATGATACAGATATTGTGATCATCGGTTCGGGACCGGGCGGTTATGTTGCGGCGATAAGAGCCGGACAGCTCGGCGCGCGTGTGGTGATTGTCGAAAAAGGCGATGTGGGTGGCGTCTGTCTCAACATCGGTTGCATTCCCACAAAAGTCATCCTATCCTCTGTAGCTGTCCTCGATCATGTAAAGGACAGCGCAAAGTTTGGTGTCAAAGTCCCTAATTACAGCCTCGACATCCCCACGATAATGGACCGCAAGACCAAAATCGTAAAGCAGCTCACATCTGGTGTTGAAGGACTGCTGCGGAAGAACAAAGTCAAGCTCATCAGGGGAACCGGGCGTATCACCGATCCGCATACAGTCACCATCGAAACAGCCGGTGAACCTGAGGTCATACAAACCAACAATATAGTCATCGCCACCGGTTCTGTGTCCGCCATCATACCCATACCAGGGCTTGAGATCGGCGGGAATGTGTGGACAAGCACTGAAAGCCTTGAGTTCGACGCTGTCCCTAAGAGCATGCTCATAATCGGTGCAGGTGCAATCGGGCTTGAAGCGGGATATATGTTCGCGCGGATGGGGACTGATGTGACCGTTGTTGAGATGATGTCCCAGATTCTGCCCGCAGCGGACACCGAGACGGCCAATGCTCTCCAAAAAGAACTTGAAAAGGCCGGGATCAAGTTCCGGCTCAACTCCACCGTCGCCCGCGCGGAAGACACCAGCGTTGGAAAGAATTGTATTGTAGTGTCCGGTGATTCGGAAGAGGCTGTAGAAGCCGAAAAAATATTGATGGCTACCGGCAGACGTGCTGTTATGGACGGAATCGGGCTGGAAGAAGTCGGTATCGAGCGCGACAAACGCAGGATCCTCGTAAATGAGCACATGCAGACGAATGTGCCCAACATCTATGCCATTGGTGATGTAATAGGTGAACCTATGCTGGCGCACGTGGCGTGGACTGAGGGCATAGTAGCCGTCGAGCACGCGATGGGAATGGACTCAAAGATGAGCTATAAAGCATTCCCCGCATGTGTCTATACAACCCCAGAGTGCGCCTCCGTCGGCCTCACCGAAGCTCAGGCGCGAGAGAGTTACCACAACGTGCGCGTGGGCAAGTTCACATTCACCCACAACGGTAAAGCCATGGGCATCGGAGAAACCCAGGGATTCGTCAAATTCATAGTTGATCCAAAATATGGAGAAATCCTGGGAGTCCACATAGTCGGCCCCCACGCCACCGACCTCATCGCCGAAGCTGTCCTCGCAATCGCCAATGAACTCACAGTAGATGAAGTAATGGCTGCCATCCACGCTCACCCCACTCTCAGCGAAGTAATTCAGGAAGCCGCCTACGACACAGAGGCTAGGTCGATTCACAAATAGGTTAGGCCTCTAGGAACAGTATAATCAGCGACTAACCATCCCCAATCCCTATCTGCCGCCCCCCATCTCCCAGTGGTATAATATTCTTGTTATGACTAACACGAAACAGATACTTTTTGGGTGCGATGAGACTCAGGGGATTGTGGCGATTGAGGCCGGGGCGGAGTCGGTGACTTTGTATCGCAGAGTGGACGGCGCAATGGTCACTGAGCAGAGGCCGTTCAGCAGGTGGATGCTTACCACTGAGAAGCATAATATCGCTGATGCCACGTGGACTGAGCTTGAGGGTGATGGGTTCAGGTTTCTGGCTGAGTTTCCTACCAACAATGCTTATCAGAACGCTCGATTTTGGCTCAGAGACTCGCATGCAGAACATATCACCTTGCCAAGCGCGGCGAAGCAGTATCTTACTAGGTCGGGACAGACGCTGTTTAAGGGGATGGCGTTTGACGATGTAGTGAGGATGCAGCTCGATATCGAGACGGCCGCGCTCAGCCCTAATCAGCCCGAGAACACGATACTGATGGTCGCGATCAGCGATAATCGGGGCTTTGAGACCATCGTTGCCGGTGATGAGCCGGAGATGCTCAGGCAGACTATCGCATGCATCCGTGAACGTGACCCCGATATCATCGAAGGGCATAATATATATGACTTCGACCTCAACTACCTCGCTGTGCGCGCCAAGATGCACGGGATCAGGCTTGCGTTCGGGCGGGATGGCTCGGAGGTCAGCTTCAGCTCCCAGCAGAACTGCGCTATCGGCTATTACTCAAGACCATTTACTCCAGCGCATATCCACGGGCGACAGGTGAGCGACACGCTGTTATCAGTGCAGCGTTACGATGTCGCCAGGGCAAGCCTATCGAGTTATGCTTTGAAATCAGTAGCACGTGAGTTTGGCATTGCAGAAGATGATCGCGAGCTTATTCCTCATAACCAGATCGCCAGCGAGTGGAAGATCAACCCCGAACGTGTTAAGAAATACGCCACGCAGGATGTGCGTGAGACGCGGCTACTGGCGGAAATAGTCTGCCCGCCGGAGTTCTACCTCACTCAAATGGTCCCGGACACCTACTCCCGCGCCGCCACCACGGGGACGGGCGAGAAGATCAATTCGTTGTTCATCAGGGAGTATCTCAGGCACGGGCGCGCTATACCGCAGCAGTCTGAACCCAGGCCGCTGCCGGGTGGCTACACCGAGGTCCGCAACACGGGCGTGATCGAACACATTGTAAAGTGCGATGTGGAGAGCCTTTATCCCAGCATCATGATTACGGAGAAGATTCAACCCCAAAACGACAGCCTGGGAGTGTTTCTCCCGGCACTCGAAGAGTTGACCAAACGCAGGTTCAGCGCGAAGAGGATGGCGAAAGAGAATCAAGGTCGCGAACATGCATATTGGGATGGCTTGCAGGGTGCGTTTAAGATACTCATAAACTCTTTCTACGGCTACCTGGCCGGGCCGTTCAACTTCAACGATTATGAAGCCGGTGCACGCGTGACTACCACGGGCCAGAGAATTGTGAAGAAAATTATTGAAGAATTGGAGACGCACGGCAGCGTGGTGGTGGAGGTGGACACGGATGGGGTTTATTTCAGCCCGCCTGCGGAGGTGGACAGCGAGAAAAAAGAAGTCGGATATATCGACATGATCGGCTCGTCGCTGCCTGAAGGTATTCGCCTGGCGCACGACGGCAGGTATAAGTCGATGATCTCGCTGAAGATGAAGAATTATGTGCTGGCTTCTTACGACGGCAAGAAGATATTCAGGGGTTCGGCGCTGCGATCTCGCTCGGACGAGCCGTTCGGGCTGGAGTTTATATCCAAGGCGGCCGATTACCTGCTGGACGGGCGTAGGGACAAGGTGAAGGAACTCTACCAGGCTATTGCGCGAAAGATCGACGCTGGGGAGTTGGGTGTGGATAAATTCGCACGCAGGGAACGCATCACTGAGAAGACCTTCACCAGCACAAGCAAAAAGCGCATAGCCCAGGCTGCGGGAAGCGCGAAGGTCGGGGAATATGTGATGATCTACCAACGCGCCGACGGCACAATCGGTCTCGCAAATGACTATAAGGGCGATGAGGACAAAAACCACCTGCTGGACAAGCTCTACAAGTTCGCCAGCCGGTTGCGAGAGGCGTTTGGTGAAGATTTCGATATGATGTTCCCCAAGCCATCGGCAAAGACCCGATCAGAAGCAGCAGGGCAGCAGACGTTGGGGTTGTTTGACTGATACTCGCTATTTAGGTTAATCGTCATTCCGTGAAAGCGAGCCACGCCGGATATCTGAGGCGGCGAAGTAGAGTTGGATTCCCCTCGCGGCTATAATCGACCCCGTAATCGCCATCACGATGAGCAGTGCAATTCTACCGAACATTGCCACAGCGGACGCACCAAGCTGACCCGCAGCGGAAGGTCCCACGCCAGGCTTGGCGGATGCAGGCACCCCGACGGGATTGGATGTGAAGTATAAATAAGACATCACGAATACGAACACCAATATGCCCACACCCGCAATGAATATGGCCATTCCCATTACTCGGCCAAAAAGATCATTTCTATGCATCCAAGCCTCCGCTCAGCCGCGCTAACCGCCGGCACTGTTATCTTATACCCGGCACGTGAAAAATCCTTCGGCTTTAGCAAGCTGCGGAACGCCGTCAGTTTTCACAAAGCGGCATAATCGAATTTCTTGCAATGCGACTGAGGGTTATGCTATAATCTCTCGTAACCTCGGGGTGTGGCTCAGCTTGGTAGAGCGCTCGGTTCGGGACCGAGAGGTCGGGAGTTCAAATCTCCCCACCCCGACCACTTCCTCTTTTGAACCGTTCTCTCTATCCTACTCTGCCCCTTGCCCCTTGTGACTCGAATTTGCCCCACATTTTCTCTGCTTGTCAGAGCTTTCTCTACATGAGGACTCGGCTGACCTCAGTCAACAGCAGAGGCAAACCTGATCTGAGCCCTTTTCGCGATTATAATCCAGCTGTTTGTGACTCTATAACTGGACCTCCCATCCGAACCTGCAATTGTTGCCTGTTCGTTCATTCTGCTTGCAATAGCATGGATGATTTCGAAACTCGAGTGTTGTCGCTTATGTAGTACACTGGATCGAATGTGATTATGGTACACCTTTCCGGCAGACTTTTCCATGTGTCATCCACGCAACTAAGCTTCGTGGAAATGATATAATCGTGCCGGTAACCTTTGATGATGTCCGGCGTCATTAAGTCAAAGACACCGGAGGTGGACAATGCACACAGACGATTATCAGACAGTGAGCGCTGTTCTGCATGGCGACAAAGACGGCTACGAGAAACTCGTAGATAAATATAAGAAGATGGTCTACGGTATTGCATGGAGTCATCTTGGAGATCCCGACCTTTCTGAAGACGCTGCCCAGGAAACATTCGTCAAGGCGTATACCTACCTTGGCACGTTGCGCGAACCTGACAAATTCGCGGGCTGGCTGGCAAGAATTGCTAGAAATGTCTGCGGTTCGCTGGGACGTGGGATAAAGCGTGAGAATGCCTTCCACAATAGATGGGCTGTTCTTGAATCCACAGAGGCCAGGCCGCAAGAAGAGGACCGCGAGTCTCTATCACAGCAACTCTGGGATTCCTTTGCTAAACTGCCGGCCATCCACCGCGAGGCGCTGACTCTCTTCTATGTGGAAGGTAAGAGTATAGCTGAGGCTTCGGCGGCATTGGGAATAGCCGAACAAACCATGCGCACAAGACTGCACCGGGCAAGGACGGCGCTGCGCGCTCAGCTTGAGCAGATGCTTGAGGAATCGTTGGCCGACCTGCAGCCCAGCAAGGGTTTCACACGCTCCGTGCTCGTTCTTCTCCCGATGACTCCCAAGGGCGCAATTGGAGCAGGTGGCGCGCTTGCCATGTTCGGCAAGCTGTTCGCAGGCATCTCATTCTCATTGTGGATATCAGTGGCTTCGATACTACTGATGTTAGGTATGTATACGATGTATTCCAAGCTGGATCAGGCCAGCCTTGAGGACACACCGGAAAATCGGCCACTCAAGGCGTTGATCAGACGCGGCTACATGAAAGGTGTAGCCTGGATGTTCGTAACTTTCCTTGTGATCATGCCGCTGATTTTACACTTGATTTCACACCGCGAAGTAAGCATGCTGAGCAAGTTGCTCCGGATTGAGATGATCATTGTGAGCATCGGATGTGCCTATGTGATGTGGCGATTATTCAAACAACTTCGAGTAAACACGGGCGCAGTGCTGATCGGAGTGACGCTCAGAATGACGATCATCTCCATTGCCGTTGTCGCGATTGCTTTCGGTGCGTCGTTCTGGCTGCTTTTTATAGCGGCCCTGTTGACGAGCATAATAGGCTACTTCACCGATCAGAAAATGCCCCAAAGATTTGGCTTCAATCTGTTCACGGGCAGTGCGATGGGCATCTTCGGAGACTTCGAGGATGATCAATCGCTGGGACGCAGGCTAACCAGGACGGAACTTCTCTCGTTCGCAAAGTTTCTGGGCGGACTCTGGCTGGTGAATGACTTCAGATGGCGCTCCGACGGAATTATACTGTTCGCTGGCGCTTCCAAGAGGGTCACAATCACCTGGGACGGCACTTGCACCGCGACGATGAGCGCCAAAGATTTGAAATCCATCCGGAAACTATTCGTTGATCCCAGCGTTGAAGCAGCGGAACTGCAAGACAATGCGTGTCGAGTGGTTCGATATGCGTTGAACTGCTTCCTCCGAGGCGACTTGGAGGCCGCGCGCAAAGTTTTCATTCCTAAAGAAACACCATCGGCTCAGAGCTTAACCGCCGACAGACACAACCGCGTCAAGTCGCTCGTAGGAATCATCCTCGGAATTTCGACTATCGTGATGTTTCTCGTGATGCCGTTTTTTGAGCCATCTGAGAAAGAGAAGGAACTACATCACATTGGAGCGAGCGCGTACTACCCTTTGATCATGATGGCAGCAGGCTTCCTGGTAGCGATGATTGTCATGGCAATCACCTTGCGCAGAACCCGCCGCCAGAACCACTCGCTCTGATGGATCAAGATATGCGCTGAGTCGCTTTGCGGACGGGCGCATCCAGGAAGTATACGATATTCTTTCCTTCAGCCCAGACCGATCCTCGATCAGCGCGCGAAATCATAGGATCATATTGGTCATAGATGAGTGGCCGATGCGGCATCGACAATAGAAAACGGCTCTGAAAAACGTAGAGCGGTTCGCGTTTCAACTCTTGGCCGACCATTTATATTGCTAGATAAGTGTTAGATAAAGCACCCAATTACAGTAATCTCCAGCGTAGCAGACGTCAAAATGTCCGGGCCTTAGCTCGGTCATCGCATCTCACGCTTGCGTGTCGCGTATCTATCCTGGAAGTCTCTCAACCTCGCAATAACAAATCGCGAAGACGCCGTGAGTCCGATGTAGCTTTCGACTTTCAAATCCCCTAAAGGAAACTGTCCCCAGGTTCATCTACTCGCCGTCCGCTAACCCCTTACATAACCCCAATGCACTTTCATACTCTGGCACTTTGTAGGGGGCTCGTGGATCAGCCCGGACAAAGTCGTCTTGTTATTCAATTGTCAACCGTGAGATATGTACCCCCACATAAACTCGGATAAACCAATCATAAGTTGATAGAAGAAAAAATCGGCGCTATTATAAGTCTGGGGAGCGTGCTCTATGATGCCTGAGACAAGAATGGCCGTGATAGCGATCTCATTCGCGGCAGGGATACTTGCAGCCGCATATATGCCGGTGATGGTGTGGCTGGCAGTTGCGGTTGGGGCTGTTGCATTTGCAATGGGGTTTATGACAGGGCCTAAGCGGGCTGTGATATGCGTGACCGCTGTAGTTTTCGCATTGGGTGGAGCGCGATATGCCAATAGCCGCGAGGTTCCGTCCGATGATGTATCCCGCATCGGCACAAGGGTCTTCGAGTTCCGGGGGTTGGTGGCCTCAGACCCGGAGACGACGGCAGACCGCGTGAGGGTTACTTGCAGGGTCGATAGTGTGAAGATCGGCGGACGATGGAAGCGAGCAAGCGGGAGGGTGCTTGTCAACCTTTATCAGAATAATGATTCCCCACCCCCTCGCCTGGAATACGGTGATCGGATAAGGGTCGCAGCTCCGGCTTATCCACCGAGAGATCCAACCAACCCCGGGCAATTCTCGTGGAAAGATTACCTCGCCAGGCAGGGCATATACTCGTGTGCTTATGTCAGAAGTAGCGATCAAGTTGAAGTGCTGGCTGGAAATCGAGGAAATGCCCTTGTGAGAGCGGCGCTGGCGGCGAAGGATTGGATTGCTGGGAGTATCGAGAGAATCAGCCCGAAGCGGGAAGCGTCGGTGATCATCGGAATGGTGCTTGGGACTTATTCATATCTTCCGGCAGAGACGTTCAAGAACTTCGGGCGAACTGGCACACTGCACCTGCTGGCGGCATCGGGCTATAACTGCTTCATTTTGTTGTTCCTTGCGACTCCCGTGCTGAAGTTGATGCGCGTAACGCCCAAGTGGAGGAGTTGTATCATACTTGGACTGTTGTTCATGTATCTGCTGATGGTTGGGGCGAAACCGTCACTGTTGCGGGCTTCGATTATGTCGTCGCTGTGGTTAATTGGGCCACTGCTGAGGCGCGTGCCTAATACGAGGAATTTGTTCTTTACGGCGGGGCTGATCGTGCTTGCGATGGGCCCGGAGTATTTGTTTGATGTCGGGTTCCAGCTATCGTTCCTGGCGGTGTGGGCATTGATATACAGCGCACCGATAATCGAAGCGGCGTTGCAGGCCGCAAGACCGGTCAAACAGGACCGCAAAATCAAGACAGGTGTTTTGCGAGTGGTGGGGAGATTTGTGTCCAGAGAGGCTGCGGCGGCAGGGGTAGCTACTGTGACCGTTACGTTGTTTACAGCCCCGGTGGTGGCGTGTTGTTTTAACTACTTTTCACTAGTTTCGATACCAGCGAACATGGCGCTGGCTATTGGAGTGCCCGTGATCTTCGCCGTGGGGATCGCCGCACCAGTCGCGGCAATGCTTGGTCCAGTCGGGACAGCCATTGGATGGATTGGGGGCGTGGTCACACACGCCATGCTGGGGATCGTCAATTATCTTGGAGCCTGGGAGCACGCGTCGGTGCCTGTGGCCTCACCGGGGTCGTTGGCTATCTTGGGTTATTATCTGATGCTTTATTCAGCGCTTTGCTACGCGAGGTCCAAATTTGTTAAGAGATAGGCGGCTGATCGTCATATCGGTTGTCGCATTGGTGGCGCTGAGCGTGTGGGCTTACGCGCTGCTGCCCGTTGGTCGGACCCTTGAATTAACCGTAATGGACGTGGGCGAGGGCTTGTGTGTGGTTATGCGGGCACCGTCTGGTAAGGTGATGGTGATGGACTGCGGGACCGGGAGTTGGCGCAGGAGCGAATCCGTGGGAAAGAGTGTGGTAGCGCCCTATCTTCAGCGGATGGGGAAAGGTTCGATCGATGTCGCCGTGCTCAGCCACCCGCACGCCGATCATGTCAGCGGATACGCAGGGCTGCTCAAGCAGATTCCGGCGAAGCTCGTTTTAGATACCGGAGCCAGATGCAGATCGCCGCAATATAAGCGGTTTCTCAAGGCCGTGAAAAGATGTAAAGCGTCCTATCGCATTGCAAAGCGCGGTCAGACGATTGATATGGGAGGAGGCACGATTGTGCAGGTGCTCAGCCCCACCCCCGGCAAGCGTTATTGTGACCTCAACAACCGGTCTATTGTGCTCCGAGTAGTCTACAAGCATGCAGCGATTGTGTTAGCTGCCGACGCTGGTGAAGAAGCTGAAAATGAGATACTGGCATCTCACCTGCCTGTGCGCGCGCAGGTATTGCAAGTCGGGCACCATGGCGGGCACGATTCGTCATCGGCCTCTTGGATAGCCGCTGTGAAGCCGTCGGCAGCAATCATAAGTTGCGGATGGAACAACGATTATGGGCATCCCTCACGTGAAGTCGTCAATCGGCTGCAATCCTCAGGAGCCAGGGTATATCGTACAGACCGCGACGGAGCCGTCAGCATCACCACTGACGGCGAAACAGTAGAAGTGCACTCCTATGGGGCTTCGCATTAAGCCTTAATCTTAAGAATTCTGGGCTTGTATGCCTCATCTCCGGCAGTGTAAATGCCGGTGCCGGGCGTTGATAGCATGATGTTAACTTAGCGTGAACTCACACCCAGCACTCGTCTTCGCAGCAAAAAAGATCATCATGCCATACAATGCCAAGCCCCAAATGCCATAATAAAACATGATGCGTAACACTATAGGAGATTGGCAGAAATGGAACTTCTTGACATTTCTAAGATCCAGCCAGCGGCTGATCAGCCCAGGAAATCTTTTGATGAAGAGGCACTTGCCGAACTGGCGATGTCTATAAAAGAACGGGGAGTGCTTGAACCCATAGTCGTGCGGCCTGTCGCTGACGGGCGGTATGAGATCGTTATGGGAGAACGCCGCTGGCGTGCAAGCCAGCTAGCCGGCCTTACTGAAATACCTGCAATTATAAGAGAACTCAGTGATGAGGATGCAAGTACCGACGCCCTTTTAGAAAACTTCCAAAGAGCAGACCTCAGCCCCGTAGAACGAGCTGTGGCAATCAAAAAGCTGCTGGAGTTTATGAGCTGGGATAAATGCTTGAAAACGCTCGGGGTTGCGGACTCTACTATGCGCCGCTACCTGGACCTGCTCGACCTGCCGGACGCCGTGCTTAGAGAGCTCAACACCAAGCCCGGTCCTGGTGAGGGAGAATTTCTCGAGGGTCACGCGCTGCAATTAAGGCAGCTCAACGACAACCCCCGCGTGCAGGTGAGATTAGCGAAAAAAGTGAAAACCGAACGGCTGTCAGTCGATGATCTGAGAAAAGTCATCAGCGCCATAATGGAAGTGCCTGCTAAAACCGAAGCGTTCATTCGAGTGCCGCTGCACGTAACTGAAGAAATCCTGCGCAGTATGGCAAGACAGGCCAAGAAGAAGACTGAATATAAGCCCAAGACCGCGCAGTCACACCTCAAGCTGGTGCAGAAGGCGTGCACATCCGTGCTGGACCTGCTCGACGACCGCGTAAGCCAGTATCTGGATATCACTGAGATGAACCAAATGCTCAGTGCCACAGCGGACCTTGCGGAACAGCTTAATAAGTTCAATAAGACTATGCGCGATTCCCTGAATGGCGCTGATCACTCGTTCAAAGAAGTCTATATCCACTGTCCACTGTGCGGCAGAATAGAGTTGGTCGGAAGTCTACGGTGCAGTGTATGCTGGACAGTGCTAAGACGCTGTCTGGATTGCTCCAACTACGACCAGAGCTATCAGAAGTGCACAAAGACGGGATATGCAGTATACATGTCCGACGCCGAAAGCCCGGAAGAAGGCTCACAATCATATAAATGTGAGCACTACCTACCAACATTCGATGTGCAGGCGGCGGCGTAGGGGAAGTTCTAACAAGGTTAATATTGCTGGGGCGCGGGCTTTTGGGGTCCGCGCCTTTTTGCAACTTATTCCTTGGGGCGCTGCTTCGACTTCTTCTTTGAGCAAAACATTGAGCGAAAGATCTCACACGTCTGTTTGCAATACTGTTGAATTGCTTCCACGTATTCCTCAGGGCTGAAGATAGGAGCAACTAGCTCTTTCGATGGATTTCTTGCTGGGTAAGGTTCGGCTTGTAGGAATTCCTCTAATTTTTTGTTGACTCCCATCCAAGTCCTGGAGCGCCTGGTCAGATTCTTATACGTTGGGTAGAACTGAGGTGATATACTCAGTCTGCCAGCTTCTACGATCACATATCCTGCATCTATCAGTTTGCTTAGCCCAAACTCAACCTCTTCATAGTTTAAGATGGCGTGCATAATGGCATCACCTGCAGAGATCACTTTAGTAAGTTCCGTAGATTGCTCTCCTGCAGCCGTCGCTATTGCCTGCAAAAGCCAGATATCTGACCATATAAACTTTATCCTATCTTGCGAGTCATTGCTGTCCATTACACTCACATTCACTCATATAGCAGTAGATTTCACTCCACGTCAGCCACAGCATCACTGGCCTGCTTTGATGATGCAGATAACGGCACAACACTTGCAGGCAGACCGACAACATAGGTGTTTCCTGAAGAATCACCCATCGAATGCATCATTCGAAGCTGCATAAGTGCCGGATTGCTCTCGATCATCTTTGCCGCATTAGCAAGACTGCGCAGTGCCGCAGTTTCTCCTCGTGCTTTTTCTAGCGAGGCGAGTCCTTCGTTACGCGCCTTCACAGCTTGTGCAAAGACCTTCTTAAGATCTCCCGGAAACATTATATCCTTTATATTTGCAGAGACTAGCTTCAAACCTAGTTTCTCAACTTCACTACCGGCTGTATCAAATATCTGCTGGCTAAGTTCGGAACGTTGAGCGAGCAGATCTTCGATTGTCGATGACCCAACAACTTCTCGCAAAACAACCTGCATCGCAAGGTAGAAAGAATTCATGTAGTTCTGGATCTTGTTTACTGCCGTATCAGGATCTGATATCTCGAAGTCTGCCGCTAAACTCACTTTCAGAGTAATACCATCTGAACTTAATACCTCTTGTCCAGGTATAGAAACCGCACAAAGCCTGGTATCTACTTTTTCTATGTTAGTAGTCCGTTTATTAATCCAATGATCACCAGCCGGAAGAATAGCTACAAAGCGACCTCCTACATACTTGAGCCCATGTTCGTATTCGCGAACCCTAATCTTCTTGTATGGCCAGACCAGAGCAACAAGCACCCCCAGCATAACCAGCAAAATAAGCAAACTGATTGCATCAAACATGTTTACTCCTTTAATAATGTCTCCGAACCGAAGAATCACAAGCAGATAACGGAGGTCTTAACCTACATAGTCATCTGCCTGCTGCGTAAACGCTGACTCTTCGGCTCGTCGACTTAGGGAGTTGAACCCTATCTGTTGTGACAGACCTAAGGAGAGAGCCATATGCATAGCCTCACAGGTGATACCGGTCAGGCTGCTTGATTACTCTCAGAGCGATTATAACATTATTAATGAGTGGTTGCCACAGCTGCCCTTTTTCCGGTGTTTCGGGACTTGAGGCGCGGTGGCTTTGTGTGGCTATTGTGTAAACTGATGATCCGCGCCGGAAGTCCCGAAACACCGGAACACTAATACCTTACTTGACTACTAACTTATAACGACCTCGCACAGTTGTTGTCATTGCACCAAGAAAGTTGTGCTTACTAAACTCAGCTCTCTTGCCTTCCTCACCAACCTCAACTCGTGCAGTTATAGTGTAAGTTCCTTTAGGTACTTTTGTTAGGTCAATTATCATTATGCGTGTGAAATGTCGTAGCTTGCCATCCTGATCGGGTATAAGGCTGCAGTATCTTGCCATAAAGGTTCTGTCTGGCAAATGGAAGTAGATATCATTATCTTTGGCATCCAATATAATTGGACGAATCAAAGTCGCAGCACCATCAGAAGGTATATATATCTCAGGATCAGTAGGAGGTATCGGCTTGATTGTGACTTTAAACGTATTGTTCGACAGTCTCTCCACTACCGATGTAAAATGCTTACTTATGGGCTCACCTGGGCGAGGAGCGCCCGGAGCTGTCACGATTGACGAGGTAGAATTCTTGCTACAAGATGCTACAAGAATCCCAGTTCCTATAATGACAACTATTAGCAGAACACCTACCCATGTTCGCATTTCAGATCGCCTCCATAACTGGGAGGCCGCTTTCGGCAGCCTCCCGGGTATTCATTCTAGCTCCAAAGACGCAAGCGTGAATCACCGTAGACCTTATATCTGACCCTCCAGTGATTGGTGTTTCGGGCCTTGAACGCGGTGACTTTGTGCTGTCAGTGAATTCAACTGATGATCCGCGCTTTTCTCATTTATGATTCACGATCATTAGGATGGCGATTCGGACGACGTTCGGACTGCTGCGGACCATCGGGGAACCATCTCTTGGGCTGTTCATCAGTGGTAGTCTTAATTCGCGGCTCCTTGCAGGTTGGCTCCAGATCATCAGCAAACTTTGACCCACAAGCGAACCCAAATATCATCGCAGCTAAGCTCATGATCAGAAGGAGCGGCCAACCCAAGAACGCTACAGCACTCATTAACAAGCCTATCGGTCCTAGACCAATCATAAGAGATGCAAGGAAAAAGCAAAGGAACAACAGCATCAACCATAACCGCCACACCGCACGCGCCAGTAGATATGCACACTTGATCAGAAGCATCACTATTACGCCGAGAATAAATAGCCCGAGACTTATCACACCACTCACTATTATCTGAAAAAGCATCCCTTGCACATATCGTGAGCCACCGGTGAGCAGGTATATCACACACAGGATAAATGTCAAGCTAAGGTAAATAGCAATCAGTATCCACACACTACTGATCACTCGCCGTTCGTTTTCAGTTAACCACACATTAGCTCTCCTAAAAAGACCTAGTGTTGCTTACTCATGCAATTACCGTCGCTGATCACGCTCTTTGGGCTCATCAAACCACCTCTTCTGCTTGTCATATTCCTCTGAGTGGAGTGTATCTTCAGTCAAGTAATCCAGAACTGTCGCTGGCTCATTGTTTTGGGGACGGCTGTAGGCCAATATAATTCGGTAGCCATTTAGAAAGCCCATAAGGAGAGAAGCAAACATTAACCATGCAAACCAATGAGATTGCAGCAAGACTGGAAGAGAAAATCCGTCATAATAAGCTGCTGTTAGCTTCCACATATCTATAATAGATACCTGTAAGATGAAAGCAGTTATTACAGGTGATATCATTTGTAAGGCAAATTCCGCCAACCATAAAAATAATGACATTATTCCAGGGCGAAAACAGAGCACTGCTATGAGCGTTCCCCAAGCAAATGAAGAAAATGAAAACGAAAAATAACTGCAACTGACAAGCCTAGGTATACGGTATGGATGAGTGTTAAACGAGTAAAGTATAGCAATGAACAGACCAAGGAGGGTAAAAGCTAATGTGTCCTCAAATACGTACCGCCTGATAGTCATACCGTTCCTGCGTACAAGATTTCTTAGGAGGCGGCTTCCTGTAGCAAGCAGAAAGATAATAATAGTGATAGTCATCATACCATTCAAAAAGTCTGAATCAGCTTGGTTATGCATATTGACCCCTCCTACACAGCACTCTATCAAATAATCCCTGATATATTACATGAATATGTGTCAGTAATATTAGATCGCTCGTTGTATACCATTTCGGTATTGGCACCAATTCCCCTCTTTGTTAAGACGTTAGATTAATTAATAAAGCAATATGCCATAGTTACTTTCGCCAACCGAAACATACCATTAACCACCCCGTAACGCAGTTGAAACAACGGTTGATCTATAGTAGATTAATGCTTCAGCGGTATAATGACACTCCTTGTGAGTTGCACTGGACACGATAATGGATCGTATATATAATGGTCCTGGAGGAGCGTATAAGTTCCTCAAGCTAGCTATGCCCAGGATACTTGTTCTCGGACAGAATGAACGCGACTTATCTTCGCTTGCTGCCTCAGTCGCGGGGTTGAGCCATTTCGTCACGTCTGCGTGGGATGTTAACTCGCTTTCTGACGCCGTTGCTAACGGCAGCCCGGAGGTTGTGGTTATCGATCTGCGCAGTGGTGATGCTGCGATGGCTTACGCCAAAGATTTAGTTGGTAACTACGACCAGGTCGCGGAAGCGCCTCGGATTGCAGTTACCGAGGCCGCCGAGGGCAGCGACCTGCAGACCAAGTATCTGGACGACTTCATCCTCTACCCCTACGAATCATCCGAGATGGCTCTGCGTCTGGCACGCTTGCTCAGCCGCAACCAGAGCGTGAAGAGTGGTAATCAGATCAATGCAGACGGCCTTGTTATCGACACTGAGAGTTTTGAAGTGACGATAGACGGCAGGCAGTTGTCACTCACGTTCAAGGAATTCGAACTACTAAGGTTCCTGGCGGCGCATCCCGGGCGGGTGCACACTCGCGAAGCGCTTCTCAACCAGGTCTGGGGCTACGAGTATTTCGGCGGTCTGCGGACGGTGGATGTGCACGTGAGGCGGATTCGCGCCAAGCTGGGACTCAAACACGAAAACCTGATCCAGACAGTGCATGGCGTAGGCTACAAGTTTATCGGTTAGTCCGGAGGCAACAGAATGTCCGACAGAGGCAAAGAATGGGTCTTGAAGGAGTGCAGAGACAAGGGTGTCGAGTTCATCCGGCTGTGGTTTACGGACATCCTTGGACAGATGAAGAGCTTCGCG
>JAJFTD010000184.1 GCA_021373255.1 bacterium | reverse complement strand
GTTTATCGGTTAGTCCGGAGGCAACAGAATGTCCGACAGAGGCAAAGAATGGGTCTTGAAGGAGTGCAGAGACAAGGGTGTCGAGTTCATCCGGCTGTGGTTTACGGACATCCTTGGACAGATGAAGAGCTTCGCGATTACCATCGAGGAACTCGACAGCGCTCTGGATGAAGGGATGGGCTTTGACGGCTCGTCCATAACGGGATATCAGGATATACAGGAAAGCGACATGATCGCGATGCCTGATCCGTCGACTTTCACCTTGCTCCCGTGGCGGCCAACGGATAAGTCGGTCGCGAAGATGTTTTGCGACGTTATGAACCCCGACGGAACCCCCTACATAGGTGACCCACGCTTCATTCTCAAGAGAGCAATGAAAAAGGCTGCGGAGATGGGGTTCTCGTTCTACGTTGGGCCTGAGCTGGAGTATTTCTATTTCAAATCCAGCACGGGAACGGAGACTCTGGATTCCGGTGGGTATTTCGACTTAACGCCACTGGATGTGGCTTCTTCGCTTCGCAGGGATACTATCCTCGTGCTCAAAGAGATGGGGATACCTGTGGAATATAGCCACCATGAAGTCGCCCCAAGCCAGCACGAGATCGACCTGCGCTACGCTGATGCGCTTACAATGGCGGACTCGGCGATGACGTACAGGCTGGTGGTGAAGGAAATAGCCAACGAGCACGGCGTATATGCGACATTCATGCCCAAGCCGATGTTCGGCACCAACGGCAGCGGGATGCACACACATCAATCGTTGTTCAAGGGCAGCAGCAACGCGTTCTTTGATGCTAATGATCCTAACCACCTCTCGGATATCGGCAAATATTATATCGCCGGGCTGCTCAAGCATGCCAAGGAGATTTCGCTGATCCTGGCGCAGTGGGTGAACTCGTATAAGAGGCTTGTGCCCGGTTATGAAGCGCCTGTGTATATCGCGTGGTCGCAGAGAAACAGGTCCGCGCTGGTAAGAGTGCCGCTGTATAAACCGGGTAAGGAAGTAGCGACCCGCGCTGAGCTACGTTGTCCCGATCCGGCCTGCAACCCATATCTGGCGTTTGCAGTTATGCTGGCCGCCGGCCTGAAAGGCATCGAGGGCAAATACGAGCTTCCTGATGAAATGACAGAAAACCTTTACGAACTCACAGCCGAAGAACGCAAGGAGCGAGGGATCGAGAGCCTGCCGGGAGACCTGGGCGAAGCCATTGCCGAAGCCGAACACAGCGAACTGGTAAGGGAAACCCTTGGCGACCACGCATTCGAGCGACTCATATGGAACAAAAAGCAGGAGTGGGATGAGTTTCGCGTCCAGGTAACACCATGGGAGCTTACGAAGTACTTACCAGTGCTTTAATAATGCTCCAATAATCTGTTGATACATTCAGCCCTGCAGTGGAAACGCTGCAGGGTTTATTGTTTGGCAACCAGCCAACATTCAGAGCAACTACGTTCGATTTATAATCACAGCTAAGATCATTTATGTAAATCTCCAATATTTTATCTCCTTGCTAACCACGCAAACGTTTACTACCTCACAATCATTATCAGTAAATCGCTCAACAACGAATATCAATCAACATATCTAATAATATTTTTCACATTGTCTATCTGGCAGAGCTTGTTTGGCATGAAAATTGCAAGTATTTCTACCAGGCATTCTATTGCTGCTAGATTTTATTGGCTCTATGAATAAATACAATTTTAACTCGGAGGGCGTCATAGTGAAAAAGTTCGCACTGGTATTATGCACCGTAGGGCTGGTCCTCATATCAGCATCTTCATCGTTTGCACGGATTTGGAACGATTCTAAGATTGAACTCAATGGCCAATATCTCGATTGTGGTTATACTCCCAGCATTGCACTGCTCTATGGAGTTCAGCCAGTTGTTTCCAATTATGATCAAAGGTGTTGCTCATACAGATCAGTGGTACACCAGACAGCATTCGGCTGGGAAGAATATTCTATTGCACCTGGCTACATAGCAGGTAATGGCAATAGATCCATAGTTAGCTTCGATACACCGGTGACCTTTGGTCAAGATGGGCATTTTTACGGGACAACCCATGATTACCCACTGCAGCCAATCTGTCTAGAGGGTGGAACAGGTCCTGAGTGGCAATCCGATATCTGCTGGCCTTACAGTATTGCTACTGCAGATGCAGCCGGTACGATATATATGGCAGAAGGAAATATTATTGCACGTTGTACCGGATCGGTTTGGTCGGAGCATGTACAACTTGATCTAGCAGCGACTGATATTGCCGTTTCGTCTTTTGGTGATATTGCCGTTTCAGGCTCATGCCGATCCAACGGTAGTAAATGCGTGGCATGGTTTGACTTCAAAAGTGCCAGATGGATGCAGCGAGAGCTCACTTTATCAGATGGACAGAACAATTGGGCAAAAGTGGATGTTGAGTGGGATAAATCTGGTAATTTAGGCGTAGCTTATTATGACTATGAGCTGTGTGATGTAAAGTTCGATTATCTTAATATGGAAACAGGCAGTTGGACTTCTGAGGTTGTGAAGAGCTACAACCAATATAGTAGCTGTTTAGGTGCTGCTCTTGCTTTCGATCGATTCGGCAATCCAGTTATTGCATGCGGTGAAGATATCTATTATGATCCTGTAAGTACGCCTGAGCCCTCTACAATTTTAGCTTTAATCACTGGGGTGCTTGGATTGGCATGGAGCGGAAGAATATACGGCGCAAAAAGAAACTAGATTACATTCCTGATCATGTTATGGAGAGAAAAGCTAAATGAAGCTGGATATACTGCTGGTTGTTTGTGTTATCGCTGTCTCATTGAGTGTGTCAACACCTGTTTATGCTCGCGGAGGAGTTTATATTGATGACTTAGTATTGAAGAATGGAGGCACTGTTATATTTTCGGAGAGCTTCGATTCTGACGATTTATCTGGATGGTATTCAAGTAATGATGCAAGTATCTCAACAGATCATAGCTGCTCGACTAGCAATTCGCTTTATGAGAACTGGCATGGTGGATCACCAGCAACAATAAGCACTAACATATCCATATCAAATCCAGCTTTACTAGAGCTCAGCTTCAATGTGTTCCTGCCTGATACACTGGAACAGTGGAACAACGGAGGCGGAGCGCATGTGACAGCTCTTTACATCATTTTACATTCCAATACGACAAACAAAGACTATACGTCTGGTCTTTGGTTGTATCCATATGATACCAGCTATAGAATGTATTTGAATGGGAAATACAGTGGACCGTCGTGCGCTAGTGGCAATTGGCAAAATGTATTGGTAAGACTTGATCCTAGCAATGTTAACTGCATTTCAAGGCGTGCTACAATGCTACTCAACAATAATGTATTGCTATTTGAAGGATATTCTGCCACAGACTTTCCTACAATAGACACTCTGACTGTCTTTAGCAACTTTGGTGACGCTCAACCTATTCCGGAACCATCTTGCATAACCACACTGATCGCAGGACTAGTGACATTTGGTACAGCACTTAGGAGAAGAGATCACCGTATATAAAATACTAATCAAAGCAATGAGCTATGGAAAGGTTATATTCCGGCTGTGATTATTCTGCAGCCGACTGGCAAGCAGCCAGCCCGCTCGACATAATGACCAGGGAGGGTTGCTGTGGGTGTAACTTATGCTGGAGAGAAAGAGATTCTAGGTTTTGAGCGAACGCCGATAGAAAGCGAATCAGCGTGGCGTGGGTTTATTAGCCGACTTGTCCAGCGCGGGCTAAAGAAAGTTTATGACGCCAAACATCTGTCTGGGGCAAAGGATGCATTCCGTGTCTGGGAGTATATCAATGTTGTCGAAAGTTAGCCGACGGACATAGTTGCTTCGGACCGCGAAGCTGCCGAAGCCGACGCCGAAGGCGGCGAGACAACGTAATTGTGATAGACCAAACCGTTCGAATTATGCGAAACGTGGTCTTTTCGGCCTC
>JAJFTD010000123.1 GCA_021373255.1 bacterium | reverse complement strand
CTGGTGAGTTGGAGCGCGCACTCGGTCGGCAAGCCTTGGACATGCTCCAGCAGAAAGACCAGACATATAATCTGAGGTAATAATGAGTCAGCGCAAGAAGCTTGTCATCATAGACGGAAACAGCCTGTTGTATCGCGCGTTTTTCGCGATGCGGTATTTGTCCACGTCTACCGGTCAGCCGACCAACGCCATCTATGGTCTGACCGTGATGCTCTTGAAACTGATGGAGTGTGAGCCGGACTATATCGCTGTAGCGTTCGATACCCCGGTTCCGACGTTCAGGCATGAGGAATATGAGCAGTACAAAGCGCACCGCAAACCTACGCCGGACGCACTTGTTGAGCAGGCTCCACTGGCCAGGGAACTCGTCCGTGCATTTAACATTCCCGTGATCGAAGTGCCTGGCTTCGAGGCTGATGACATTATCGGATCTATCGCCAAGGAAGCCACCGAACTCGGTGTCGAAACCATTATAGTGACTGGTGATCTCGATGCCCTTCAGCTCGTTAATGAGCACGTGAGCGTGATGACCACGGTCAAGGGTGTGAGCGATACGGTCGAGTACGATACGCAAGCTGTGATAGATCGATTCGGCTTGCGGCCCGATCAGATGATCGACTACAAGGCTCTCAAGGGTGATCCGTCGGATAATATTCCCGGCGTTCCAGGAATCGGTGACAAGACCGCGTGCAATCTTCTAAAGAGGTTCGACACACTGGATAACCTGCTTGCGCATGTGTCCGAGCTTCCTGAGGGCAAGGTTAAGAGGACTTTGCAGGAGAACGAGCACCTGGCGCACCTGTCAAAGCGCCTCGGGACAATCATCACGGACCTTCCCGAGAAGCTGAACATCGAGGACTACTCCAGCCGCCAGCCTGACTATGATGTCCTTCGCGACCTCTTTGTCCGGCTTGAGTTCAAGACCATGCTCAAGCGCCTGCCCGAAGTAGGCAAGGCTGAGGGCAAGGTTCCAGAGGAGCGACAAACGGTGGGAGCGTGTCGGCGGATCGAGTCCAGTGGTGAACTCGC
The DNA here is from genome assembly GCA_021373255.1 of bacterium. GTDB lineage: Bacteria > Armatimonadota > UBA5829 > UBA5829 > UBA5829 > UBA5829. The sequence goes on along the minus strand of JAJFTD010000123.1, from coordinate 66,410 downwards.
CGGGTTGATAGCTTCGCTCAAGGCCGAGAATAAGTTCGCCCTGCATTGCCACATAGCCAACGGCAAGTCCATAGATGCCGAGTTGATCGGCATCAGCTTCTGCAAGGGTCCTGGTGATACGGCCTATGTCGAGATCATTGATCCCATAAAGAAGATGGGGGATTCACTCGAACTCGCGCTGGATAGCTCGTTTCAGGCTGATCTCTCACAGTTCAAAGAAATCCTAAGTTCAGCATCCGTAGCGAAATATTGCCATGACTCCAAACTCAATCACGCTGCTCTGGCCCTGCGTGGGGTGCATCTGAAGGGTGTCGAGTTTGACTCCATGCTTGCGGCGTACCTGCTGGACTCCTCTCGTGGCTCGTTTGATATAGGCGATGTAGCCTTTGAACAGATATCACTTGAGCTGCCCGGCATTACGGCGAAGAAGCAGGACACGCAGGTCGACGATGTTACCATGATCTGCGGCGAAGCTGAAGCCATCTACCGGCTGAAGCCCATTATGGAAGAGCGATTGGAGGCTGATGATCTTACGGCGTTGTTCCGTGATGTCGAACTCCCCCTCGCCCCCATCCTCGCTGATATGGAGTTGAACGGTGTTGCCGTGGATGTGGAGCAACTCGGAGCGCTGTCGGTCACGCTGAACGTAGAGATTCGCGAAGTAGAGCGGCGCATATTCGAGCAGGCGGGCGAAGAGTTCAACATCGGCTCTACGAAGCAGCTCCAGGCTGTCCTTTTTGATAGGCTCGGATTGCAGGCATCTAAGAAGACGAAGACCGGCTACTCAACCAGTGCGTCTGCTCTTGAGGAACTCGCTGTCGAGTATCCAATAGTTCAGGACGTCTTGCGCTATCGTGAGCTTACCAAGATCAAGTCTACCTATGCGGATGCCTTACCCAAGCTGATCAATCCCAGGACAGGCCGCATTCATACATCGCTAAACCAGGCTGTGACTGCTACCGGGCGGCTGTCGTCCAGCGACCCGAACCTGCAAAACATTCCCGTCCGTACGGAACTCGGTAGGGAAATACGAAAGGCGTTCATTGCATCGGGTGACAATCTGCTTCTCTCAGCGGACTATTCTCAGATCGAGCTTCGCATTCTCGCTCACGTGACAGGTGACGAAGCACTAATCAGCGCATTTGAAAATGATGAAGATATCCACACTGCAACGGCGTGCACATTATTCAGTGTTACTCCGCAGGATGTGACTCCTGAGATGCGCCGCCGCGCTAAGACAGTCAACTTCGCGGTGATCTATGGAATGGCGGATTTCACCCTTTCAAAGGCGCTGGGGGTGTCGGTCCATGAGGCGCATGATTTCATCGAGACCTACTTCGCCAAGCTGCCCGGAGTTCGACGCTACATTGATGAGACCACCGAACTTGCCCATAATCAAGGCTATGTGTCCACGCTGATGGGCAGGCGCCGGTATATCCCCGACATCAACAGCGCCAACCGCAACATCAGGCAGTTTGCCGAGCGCGCCGCTGTAAACATGCCCATCCAGGGCACTGCCGCAGATATCATGAAACTGGCAATGATCCGTGTGCACAATGCCCTCAAGGCTTCGGGAGTAAAGAGCAAGATGCTCCTGCAGGTACACGATGAGCTTCTTTTGGAAGTCCCGCCTGAAGAGCTTGATACGGTTCACAACCTGGTGCGAGAGGGGATGGAACAGGCTTACGCAATGAGAGTTCCTGTAAGGGCGGACGTGAAGTGGGGCAAAAATTGGAGTGAGATGACCCCCAGCGGTGAAAGTGTGGGGATTCCACCGGAGTTGTAGAGCATGGATTGATAGTTGTGCCGGGACACTGCATCCCGGCACAACGGTTTAAGAGACTTACTTTCCCTTTAACAGCCTTATATATTCCCTCGCCACTTTCAAATCCTCAAGCGCCTCGGGGGCTTCGCACATCGGTTTCATCTCTCCCTTAACGGCGGCTACAAAGTTCATCGCCTGCTGCCGCATTGCGTGGACCCATGGCAGGGTGGGTGAGGTTGTTTCAGGGGTGACGCCATTACCGGGGTCGCGCATTATCTCCACTCGTCCCGGCTGGTTCAAAGACAGCGGCGCTGGCAACTCGACTTTCACATATCCTTGCTCAAACGCCACAAGCGCGGCCTCGTGCCAGTCGATAGTAGTTACATAGGGGCTCATCTCTATTACACCAGCTACCCCACTGTCGCTTTGGACGGCCAGCATCTTCTGTGATGGATCGGCGTAAGTGACTTTATAAGGCTCACCAAGCAAGTGGCGCAGCAGGTTTACCTGGTGGATGTAGTAGTTGACGAATGAGCAATAAAGCTCCGCTGTTTCCTTGTCCATATCACTCGCCGGTTTTTCCCACTCCATCTCCGGCATTGGATCATCTGTCATGATCAAATCATTAAATCCGCTTGCGACCCAGTCACCAGCGGGCATCGTAAGGCGGACATATGTCATCTTGCCGAGTTCACCGGATTTCTTCAGCCGGTCTATTTCTGCTTTTGCATACATAGTAGCCGGGTCACTGCGTTTGTGATAGCCGACCATATGCCAGGTTCCGCTGGCTTGCAAGGCTTCCAGCATCGCTTCGCCATACTCAATCGACCCCGACAGTGGCTTTTCGGTGAACACCGGCACTCCGGCTTTGTAAAGCTCCGGTATCAGAATTCCATGCCTGGTAAACGGCTGCGCCGCCACTATTGCGTCCAGTTTCTCTGTTGCCAGCATCTCCTCATGCGTTGTATATACATTCGGTACCCCGTAGTGCTGGGCCACTTTTTGCCCGAGTTTGGGCCTGATCTCGGCGATAGCCACTACTTCGCAGTCGGGCACCGTGACATAGTTCCTGAGATGAGCGCACTGCCCCATGCCCCCGACTCCGACGAATCCGATTCTTACCTTGTCCATTGTTTTTCTACTCCCCAATGTTTTCGAAGCCAAGGTTGCGGAATATGTAGAGCCCTTCCTTGCCCGGCGCGACTATGTCCAACAGCCCGTTCCCATCCAGATCTGCCACGGAGAAGTATATCCCCGTTCCAGAATGGTCCGGCACTGCGCCATAATCGACGACCTGCTTGGTGAAGCTCTCTCCATTCCATTTGAAGATATATAATCCCACCATCTCATCTTCACCAGGTTCATTTCCGCAGTGAGCGCGATGCCTGCAGCCGGTAATAAGCTCGCACTGCCCGTCGCCGTCTATGTCCAACCACATCATGTCGTGATATTGCGAGAACCACGGGTCTATCGGGTGCCTGGTCCATGTTCTGGTGCCGTCGTTGTTCAAAGCCTGGGTATAGTAGTCCAACCCATAGTTATGGGCTTGGCCAACGATGATTTCATTCATTCCATCGCCGTTTACATCGGCCACAATAATCGGCACGCTTGCCATTCCGCCAAAGTCGAACTCCTGATGGAACGTCCACGGATCGTTCAATGGATCATCTCCAGGTTCCCACCAGCCCTTGTTGACAACAAAGCACCCCTTGCCACTGCCCGTGATATCGCCAAACCCCAGCCCGTGGCCTACCGGCTCCGGCGACACGCAATACTTCTTAAACCGGCCCGTGCCGCGTCCGTCAGCATCCCTTACGAGCTTGTAAAAAACAAATGGGTTACCGGGGGTATTGGGGCATATCTCCAACTCTCCATCGCCATCCACATCCCAAGCGCGTGTTGTTTCGATGCAGCCACACTGGTCGATTTCATGTGTCGTCCACTCCACAGGTTTACCTTTAGGGTTTTCACGCCACTGAAGAGTCAGGCCCCACCAGCCGCCGGTGATCACATCCAAGTAGCCGTTCCCGTTGACGTCCAGTGTTATTGTGGAGAAATCGTCGAAGTATTCTCCTTCGGCTAGTACGTCACACAGTTTGTGCCTGGTCCAATGCGGCCCTTGATACCAATAGCCGCCGCAGACGATATCAAGCACACCATCATTGTCCACATCGAAAACCCCGGCGGATTCATACGCTCCGCCATCGATTTTGATCTTCACCCATTTCAAGCGTCTCATATAGCAACCTCTAAGAGTTATATGTTGCTTGATTATACTTTGTCGCTAATGGTGTATGAATGGACGTGACTGCCGGAGGTATAGACTAGCCTGCGGAGTTTTTGCGGCGGTAGGAGGTCGGAGAATGACCGGTGGATGACTTCATCACCCTGCTGAAGTATAGAGGGTCTCCAAACCCGACTTCGTATGCGATTTGGTTGATGGGGGTTGTGGTAGTCAGCAATAGTCGCTTTGCAGCCTCGATCCTGACTTGCTGAAGGTAACGCAGCGGGCTGGTGCCAAGCCGACTGTGGAAGCAGTGTGACAGGTGGGTTTTACTCACGCATCCGGCTTTTGCAAGCTCATCGAGCCCGATAGGTTTTGAATAGTTAGTGTGAATAAACTGCACTGCTATATCTACTGCATCATGTTTTATTGTAACACCTTGTTCCACTACCCGCTGAACCAAGTGCAGGAATGCGGTGGTGTAAGCACGCGCAAGTGGGGTGACTCCTGAAGCCGTGTATTCAGTAAGGATGCGTTGACACAGCCATCCTAATTCACCGGCTGGGTCAGGCAGCAGCATGTGGGCTCCTATGGGTGGAGTCTCAGGCATCTCGATACCCAGGAAAATAGTCTGCTCTGGTTCTATTGGATCAGATATCTCTGCGTGCGGCAGATCAGGCGGGTAGACTATTAAATGGTATTGCTGCGGTCTTATGGTCGCTTGCGGGGTATCTATGCGGCCGGTTCCCCGTAGGAAATAGATGAACTCCCAGAAACTGTGAGAGTGCGATGATATTTGCCATTTCGGATCAGGGTCAACCCGCCCCGCGCCGACCAACTTCGCTGATTCTCCGCTGAACAATGCCATTATTACTCCTCGGAAAATAGTACGTTTTCGTCCCTTCGCGATGAGCCTCATCGGCGATTCCTTGGAAAATGCCGCTGTTATTACTATTATACAACCAACTCAGACGCAGTCTATGCCGGGGGTACGTGGGTGTCCTAATTAAGTATACTGTTGAAATTACCTAATTCGCGTTATATGTGTTGACGCAGGTTGATTAAGGGTTTATCATAGTACCTCGGATTAACTGAAAGTCCATCCTGCATGGGCAGGATAAAAGATGTATGGTGTCTAACTATACACCATGCAGCTTGTCGTTTGCATGTGATATATTATATGGCGTTATTAACCGTATGCTTATGACAAGTATTGGTAACGTAAGCGTAGTCTCGTCACCAGATGATCTTGAATGATGTGGCGAGATGTGAGTTCCGCGTTGATGCGGTAATGAGGGCTTGCCCCGGGCTGTAAGTTGATTGCACCCGGATGACTAGTTATGCGAGTTTCCCGCGAAGGGCCAGCTCGCGAGAGGAGTGTTTGATAATGTCTGACGAGAATGTGGAGCGCGATCAAAAGTCCGCTCACGTGCACGAAATGTCCGAAACCCCGTTTGGAACTACGTACGTAGACTCGGAGGCACCGGCGGAGAACGCCGAGCCTGCGAAAGAAGCAGAGCCGGTTGAGGTTGCTTCGGAGCCTGCTGCTGAGGCCGAAGAACCGATGACTATGGAGGCTGCTATGGCTCAGATGAGCAACACCGGAGTAGATTACTCCGGGACCTTCAAGTCACTTACGCCTGGCGACGTGGTCGACGGGGTGGTGGTTCATATAGATAGGGAGGGCGTACTGGTAGACGTGGGTACGAAGTCCGAAGGGACTATCAAGCCCAGTGAGCTTACCAGGGACCCGAGCCTTGAGCCTGAAGAAGTTGTTTCAGTGGGCGAGAGGATTAAAGTATACGTAGTTGAGGCAGAGAGCCATGACGGCGGCCCGATCCTGTCCAAGAAGCGGGCAGATTTCGAGAACGCCTGGGAGCGTGTGGAAAAGTCTTTTGCTGATGGTGAAACCATTAAAGCGATGGTCACTGATCGTGTAAAGGGCGGACTTGTCGTGGACTTGGGAATCAGAGGCTTTGTGCCCGCGTCCCATGTTCAGAGCGGCAAGTTGAAGAATCTGGACAAGTTTGTTGGGCAGAGCATGCCGTTCAAGGTCATCGAAGTCGACCGCGAGCGCAGGAAAGTTGTCCTGTCTAACAGGCTGGCTGTCGAAGAAGAGAGAGATGCACTCAGGCAGGAGACGGTTGCCACGCTTGCTGTTGGCCAGATCCGCGAGGGCGTTGTCAGGCGACTTACCGATTACGGTGCGTTTATCGACCTGGGTGGAGTTGATGGTCTACTGCACATCAGTGAGATGTCGTGGACTAGGATCAATCATCCGTCCGAGGTTGTTAAGGTTGGCCAGAAGCTGCAGGTTATGGTCCTGAAACTGAACTTGGAGCAGGGGCGCGTTTCCCTGGGTCTCAGGCAGATTCTGCCCGACCCGTGGGAAGATATCAAGCGGCTTTATAAGGTTGGTGATGTCTTCACCGGCGCTATCTCCAGGCTGGTTCCGTTCGGCGCGTTTGTACAGGTCGAGGGTGGAATTGAGGGCATTATTCCTAACTCCGAACTCGCTCTCAAGCGCGTGAACAATCCTGAGGAAGTTGTGAGCGTTGGCCAGGAGGTCGAGGTTAAGGTTATTGACCTGCGGCCGGAAGAGCGGCGGCTGACACTGTCAGTCAGGCAACTCTTGACTCAGAAAGAGCGCGAGCGAGACGATACCGAATACAGGAGCTACACCCAGAGCAGACCTGAAACCAGGACTACGATTGGTGACCTGATCGGTAGTCAGCTTGGCGATCTGGGCTTCAGTGTTGAAAAAGAGAAGCCAGCAAAGAAAGCTAGGGCTAAGGCTGCGCGCAAGGATGATATTTCCGAGGCAGATGCGATGGCTGCAGCAGAGGCGGAGATGGCAATGGAAGCGGAAATCGTGGCTGAAGTAGAAGCTGCGGTTGCCGAGCCTGTTGTTGAGGAGATCGCTGAGCCTGAGGCAGTAGTCGAAGAGACTCCTGCTGAGGAGACAGTCGAGCCCGAAGCAGTAGTCGAAGAAACTCCTACAGAGGAGGCCGCTGAGCCCGAAGCAACTTCCGAACCGGAAAAGACCGAAGACACCGAAGCTTAGCGATTTTATATAGCAAGGCTTCTAGTATCTGGCCCGGCAGCTAGCAAGCGCCGGGCCATTATAATGTCAATACAGATGACTTAGATGACACCGGACGCATACACATAACTCATTAACGCATAACGCGCAACCTAAACCACATGCCACACATAATCGGAGTTACTGGAAGTATAGGCACCGGAAAAAGCACGGTGCTCAGGATGCTTGAAAGATTGGGTGCCCGGACCTTGAGCGCGGATGATATCTCGCGGGAGGTCATGGCAGTCGGCACTCCTGCGTATTGCGAGGTGGTCGAAAGGTTCGGGGAGACTATACTGAGTGCTGATGGCAGTATAGATAGGCCTGAGCTTGCGGAGGTCATATTTGCGGATGATCAGGCCCGGCGAGATCTTGAGGAAATTACTCACCCTCGCATCATCGGCCAAATCAAAGATGAGATAGAGAAGTTCCGAAAATCATCCCCATCATCACAAGCAGTGCTGGCTGTGGAGATACCATTGCTTATTGAGTGTGGTCTTGAGGGGATCGTTGATGAAGTATTGCTTGTTGCAGCGGAACAACAGACCCAAGTTGATCGTCTGACAAGCAGGAGTGGAATTTCGCGCGATGAAGCTCTGCGCAGGATTGGCGCTCAGATGCCGATTAGCGAGAAGATTGCGCATGCTGACAGGGTAATCTGGAACGATGGCAGCTTAGAGACTTTGGAGCAATCAGTTAGGCTTGTGTGGCAGGAAATACTCTTGCCCTAAACTGAGCAGTTGTGCTATAGTTGATTGCGGATGAGTTATGGACCGGGCTGTTGGAAGGCATATGGTTTTGTGTCCCTTTCCGTGGAAGGTTGTAGACATCTTGGAGAGAACGAGCGGCTGGCGTAGTGAGCCGGGCTGTTGTGCCCCAGGTCCGATCATCCACGCGGAAGTCCCCGTATTACGCCCCGACAGTTATATGCAATCGGCCTGCTTACCCGGAGAATATCTACCTGATAGTTTGCTTTGTTCAATGAACGAGGCTTAGACTAGAAAAGCACTATTCGCGATCCCTGCGGGTAGTGTTGGCTGGCTTGCGGTTGAGTGTATATGGGCCGCAAGTTGTTTGAGGGAATTGTCTTTAGGGAGGAAATCGATCGTTGAGGCAGCTAATGCAATGCAGGGCTGTGAGGAGCATATGCTACGCGCTCATCATAGCGCTCGTATCCACCATAGCGCCCGTGCCGCTGTCACCGGCCAGAGCGCAGCTTATGCCCACTTATTCCGTGGGAGTCGTTGAGTTTGTCAACGAGTCCGGAGTACAGGGCGATTTGCTTGCAAGGCTCGCGACTGATGCAGTAGTCGTGGAGATGAGCAAGACTAGCCGGTATGATGTAAGCATCACCCGGACTCAGATTAAGTCTGAGATGGAGAAACTCGACCTTCATATGCCGCTTTCCAAGATCGGCTTAGTGAGATTAGGAGAGGCTCTTAGCGCGGATGCAATGCTTGAGGGTGCCATCAAATCCGTCCAACTGGCGGGTTCAGGTGCTACCAGGCGCGCCACGGTTACGCTCGCCGTTCAGATGATCGATCAGGCTTCGGGCGAGATCCTCAACGGCGCTGTTCAAACTGGTACATCCAGCGCAAGAGTTGGATATGCTCCTGATGATGATGCACTTATCGTTGAGGCTGTGAACAATGCCGCATTCCTCGCCGTGAAAACAATGGTGGACTATGTAATTCCAGAGGCCACTATTCAGATGAATATCGGCGAAGACCAGGTTATGTTGAACAAGGGTGTGCGCGATGGCCTAAAGCCTGGAATGCGAATGATCGTTTTGCGGAACAAAGAGATCATTGGTTATATTGATATCCGCACAGTTTCCCCTAACGACAGCGAAGCCAAGGTGATCAAGTCCATGCGAGGCATTCAGCCCGAGGACAAAGCCAGGGCTATCTTTGATATGCCAAATTTGGGCGGTTCGGCTGCGTCGGCCCCACTTCCCACTGGAGCTCCAGCGGCTGGTAAGGCCCACAAGGGAACCATCAGCAAGATAGGTAAATTCCTGTTAGGCGCTGGTATTGTCTTCGGTTTGGCATCGTTGTTCAAATCCGGCCGCGGTTCAGAAGATGCATTGAACATTGGCGCCAGTGATCAGGCGCAGGTTAGTTGGGATCCCAGCAAGCTAGGGCATGGAACTAATGTGCTGCAACTCCAGATTTTAAGAGACAGCTTCGATGAGGGCGCTCGCCCTGTGAAAGTTCTTGATCCGACTACAGCTTGGGACTTGGGCAAGACCACCATCAAGGATATCTACGGTGTCAGTGGGGATGTCACAGTTAACTACCTCACGATTGCCAGTAATCCAGCCACAAGCTACAGTCCTGCGAGTTATAAGTTAGCTTCAGAACCCTACGGCACTACCCACTCGTATCAGGTCAGGGTGCTTTATAAGGTTGTGACTGGCACTGATGAAGATGATGACGACGATTCGACCACTGACGATGATGATACATCATCCGATACTGAAAAATATTATTATACGCCGGTTAGTAACACCATAGTGGCTACGGCTATAGAGCCAGTTCGGAATCAGGATGTTGTTTCGCCGGCCTATGTTGCTAGCGAGCCGGCTCCTGAGATTCAGATAAGTGATCTTCAGCAGGGCATCACAAACTTGCAGTGGAATCGCAAGGATGGGGCAGACATCTACTATGTGAAAGTTGAGCCTGTAATTCCGGGATCAGCTCCGAGTTGGAACAATATGTCCAGCCCAATATACGAAACTAACCCGACCATCTCACTGCCTGCAGCTCAGCGTATTAGCCTTGCTGCTACACTAGCTAACTATTCGGAAAAAGTTATGAAGTGGACAGTTTATTGCAGGCATATTTCCGATACAAGCCAGGCTTGGGTTCAGGGAGAAGAGAACAGGTTCGTGATTAGTGGGCTCCCGCCTGCGCCTAATCTATAAACTGTGACGTGATTTGACTAAATTGACAGAGTAGACTACATACGCTTCGGGGCGGTCACCCACCCCGAAGCAGATATAGCTGGGAAAGACACTAATGTGTTTCATCCGCAGAGTAGCTACCGTCAAATACTATGCTTCGGGCAGGTTATATCGCTCGATGCATTTACTTGTCGTAAGGATATATGCGACAAGGTTTGGTCTAGGAGGAGGAACGACGAATGGAACCGCGCGTGCGTCGGTCAAAGAGGATATTACTCACCGGCATTACCTTTCTGATGCTGATGAGTTTGTGGCTAACTGCTGCAGTTGTGGCGAGTGCCGATACCGGCAATGTTCAGTATGTACCTAATGAGTATATTATTCATGTGCAGCCTGGAACGAGCTATTCAACAGTTGAGCAGTTGGTCAGTAGGATGGGTGCCGGCATTGTTAGAGTGCTCCCTGTAGATAATACCTACCAGATTCGGCTGACTGGGTCGTATGCTCGGACACCTACTCGCTTTGCTACCTCTTCCCAGCCCGTGAAGTGGGTTATCGATCACATCCAACCGAATTATATGAACTACCCCTGCGCAGTACCTAATGATACTTATTGGGATAAGCTGTGGGGAATGCGGATGATCAATATGCCTGCTGCGTGGGATACCGCGAAAGGCAATTCGGATATTATCGTAGCTGTTAATGACACCGGTGTGGCTCCGCACCCGGATTTGGGAGACAGACTTCTTGATGGCTACGACTGTGTTGATGATGACTCAGACCCAATGCCTGTAAATAGCGGCGAAGGTTCCTCTCATGGCACCCACGTTGCTGGCACGATAGCTGCCCAAGGCAACAATGGCATGGGTGTGGTTGGTGTCTGCTGGGATAACGTAAAGATCCTTCCTGTTAGAGTATTGGGCCCGCTTGGCGGCACTACTGATATGATTGTTCGCGGCCTTGATTATGCGATGTTGAATGGTGCTGATGTCGTAAATATGAGTTATGGTAATTATTACGATGACTCGATTGAGCACGCGAAGATACAGGAACTTAATGACGCCGGTATAATTCTGGTTGGTGCTGCTGGTAATGACAGCACAAGTTATTCGCACTTTCCTTCTAACTGGGCTGAAGTCATCGCAGTGTCGGCTTTAGGACCCTATGAAGATATAGCATATTACTCCAATTACGGTAAGATTGAGATTGCAGCTCCTGGTGGTGATCTGAGCCTCGGTGATGACGGTGGCATATACAGCACTATTATTAACTGGGACGCTGAGGGCAAAACGTCATATAACTATGAATCCTATCAAGGCACATCGATGGCTGCCCCCCATGTTTCTGGCGCAGCAGCTTTGCTGATGAGCGCTGGGGTGCCTGCATCTCAGGTTAGGAGCCAATTGATTAGCACAGCTAGAGCGCCCAGTGGTCTTATGCTTGATACTACCACGTATGGTGCTGGAATACTGGATGTGGCGGCTTCATTATCATCGGCGAGTCTCAGGATTCAACAGCCGGTTAAGGGCAGTAGTGTTCGAAGCACTCCTGAGTTCAAGATTGCTATAAAAGGAATTGAGACATCTACATTAAAGGTTTACTTGGATTATCCTGACACTAATGAGGATGGAATTCCAGACAATCTGGATGATGACACGTATGTTATCCTTGATAGCACAAATGTAAATAGCTATTTGAATACTAATCGAACCGCTGTAGCTTTCACTTGGCCACTAGTAAATACAGATAGCCCATTGGGAGCCGGCAGCCATGAGGTCTATGCTACCGCTGAATCTAAAGCTGATGGTTCAAACGTTTACGATTGGGCACAGTTTACGGTCGCAAGTGTGACATTCTCTGCTGGTATTCATCTGGTTGCATTCCCGTATCAATTTACGAGTACAGCTTCTAGTAACTTAGTATCAGTATTTCCTGAGACTTTATTACAGACAAGCAATGGCCTTCCTGTCAACTTTTCTTCTGCTGGTTCGACCAAAGCCAGGCTGTTCCGTTGGCTGCCGAAGACATCGACCACCCGGACGATTCCGTATTATACATATCCGCAGGACTGGCTGGCGTGGTCCAATCCTCAAGATTGGATGCCTGATTCGTTGGATCCGACAACACGCTATTATTGGTATACCGGTGGCGGTTATTATACAGAGGGTACGACCAATATATATTCTTACCCAGCGGGTACCGGCTTCTGGTTGGTTCTACAGCAGGATGCAGTCGTTAATGACAGCTTCAATACAGAACACTACCTTACTCCGACTGATAATGCCTTTAATATTTATCTATACCAGGGTTGGAATATGATCGGCAACCCATATAATCGAGAAACTTCCTGGTGGAACGCGCTGTTTTCCTACAAGGGGCAGGTCAAGTCTTTTGCCGATGCTGTAACGGCTGGATGGGTTTCTCCGGCGGTTTATTCATACTCGACTACGCCCACGCCGGGCTACAAGATAGTGAACAAGCAGGAACTGCTGCAGCCGTATCACGGCTATTGGCTTAAGACTTATGTGGGCGGAGTCAAATCTACTGATTCCCTTGTGATGACGATATTCTAGCACATAGGGATTGATAAGATAAGAGTATCGCTTACGAGTGGTATTCTTATCTGGCTTTCAATGACGTGAGCTGGAAAATAATAATGATATCCGCTGACGGCTGGTGTCGGGATGTTCGCTGCGGAATCCATAACAGTATAATACCCGATTTGCTTGGAGGAGACTTCTGAGATGACTTATAAGAGGGCTATCTTAAGATTGATTGTTGTGATCGCATTTGCGATATTGCTGGCGGTTCCTGCAATCGCACAATACCATTTATATGAACCGCCTGATCCAATGCATCCTAATCCTGATAATCCCCCATATGTGATTACACTTTCGAATAAATACGTAGAGTTTGAATTTGGTGTTTGGGGTGAGATGATTTCTGATATCGACGGTGAAGTCTTCCAGGTTGGTGGTCGATATGGTATCAGTAATCGTGTTGGCGATCCTGAAACTACTGATGATGATAATCAATGGTTGGTTTGGAGACCGCCGGTTATTTGTGGTCACTGGAATTATTCTCGAGTTAAGATAGGGGATAATTCTCCATTAGTAGTCGGTGACCCTACAATGGGCAGTTGGACGAAATATCCGAGGGTTTATGATGTACCAATGTCTGGTTATGGGCGTGGTATAGGCGGCCCATATATAGAGGGTGATTGGACCGACAGCAGTGGAACAGTGACTGTTAGAGTTCATATAAGTCTGGTGCGTGACCAGGTACGCTTTGAATATACAGTTACCAATGCATCTCTTCAGTTAGTTAAAGCCGGTATCTCCTTGTACCTAGATGCTGTGGTTGAAGATACCGATAAAGCAGGTTACCCATTTGTAACCGGGTCTGGACTTGCGCGAACTCCTGGATTGCCGGATCAGTTCGCAGGCAATACATTTGCTGGGAGCAAGATTCCTTCGATGTTTGAGATCTACGATAGTGTTGATAGCCCGGTGACACGTACACGCATAACGCTTCGTGAGCAGGACTGTACGTCACCTGATTTTATTGCTATCGGCGAATTAGATAATCTAGCTACACTGAGTACGTGGTTAACGGATCCTGCGGATAATCTTCCAAATAACTATGTTCCCGATCCTATGGTTCCTATAGACGACCTTGCATATATGGTGGAGTGGAAGCAAGTTGCTCTTGCTTCGCATATATCTCGTACTTATGTTACCTATTTTGGTAATGCGGTTGCTACTACGTTGTGGACTTATAGGTCGGGTACGAAGATTCGTCAGGATAGCATTGCTGCAGCTGTGCAAGGACCAAACTCACTGCAGTATGATTCCACGACTGGTGTGACGCAAATGATGCCTTCGCCGTTTACGATCAAGGCATATCTTTATAATACCGATACGGACCCAGGTCCTTATGATTTGCAAAATGTAACTGCATATCTTTACCTCCCGAAGGGTTTGCAACTTGCAGAGGGCACTAATTCTACCAGTATTCAGGAAATCGGCAATGTACCGATCAATTCCGAATCTACTCCGGTAGAGTGGCAGGTTGAAGCAAACGGAGAAGCGGCTGGGGAGTTAGTCTACTATGTATTGTTCCGTGATACTAGTGGGTGGCAGCAGATTGTAGGCAGAAAGATAATCGTGCCTGCGGCAAAGAAAGCTGCTATGCGTTATGGCTATCAGTTGATGAGCGTTCCATTTACATTTAACAATCCATCAATCAGCCATGTATTTGGAATTAACGCTGGATACTATAGTGCATTGTATTATGATTCTTCGGGAACGCAGAATTATGTTCCCATAACGCAGTTTGAGTCGGGCAAAGCTTTCTGGATGGCTGTTTATAGCTTATCTATGGGATCGAGTAAGACTTACGACATTGCCACGGATGCAGCTATTGTTGGAGAAGAGTATGGAAAGCAGAGTATCCAGCAAACAACTAACTTGGTAACTGGCTGGAACATGGTTGGAAACCCGTTAGTATACCCGATTTATATTGGCCAGTTGCAGGTATATAATAGCGCGACTAACTTGACCGTATCCTTCGATCAAGCTGTGGCTCAGGGCTTAGTTAGCCGTACTGTATTTGCCTGGAATTCAGATAGATCTGCTTACGACAGTCTAAGCACTAACGATACACTTCTCGTTCCATGGCGGGGCTACTGGTTCAGGGCGAAGACGCCTGTGACGCTGGTGTTCCGGCCTGCAATATTCCCTGGTAGTGCTGTTAATTCCCTACCGGGTGGCTATTAGTAAATAAATGGATAACGGGCAAGGGCTGCCACAGCTATTGGCAGCCCTATGTTTGGTAGTTTACATGGTTTACAGGAGTTTGAAAGGAAGATACCAGATGATAATACGCTTCAAGCGCCTTTACGAGATACTGCTGTCTTCGGCGTTGGTTGTTATATTATTGGGAGTGGCTAACGCGGCATCATTAAAACTTACCGCACTACCCGCGGCTGCCACCGCCAATTCATTATGGACGTTTGATGCGGTATGGAATGATGATAATCCTGATAAAGTTATTTTGCCAGCCGGCAAGGGTGATGCTACACCAACAGGTTTTGGGCTTGTTTACTTATGTTTTCCCGGTGACGTTAAGTATCCAATGTTCTATGCCTATTCTGTTGGTGATGAACAACATTACCAAGTAAGTGTCAGCGCAGGCTTGAATATGAGCAATCCTGCGCAGAACCCGGCCACCTATGTCACTGGAAATGCTGCTGATTCCAATTCTTGGATACCCTCTACGAACCAACAGTGCCTTGTATGGGATCCTTATGGTCATCCTGTGTTATATGCTCCTGAATTACGTACAGAAACAGGTGCTCCCAGAGCGATTGGCGGCATAATAGCACTTGCTTATTCACCAGAAGAAGTAAAGAGTAGTGCTGTTAGTGTTACGGTGTATGATAGCAAGAATCCTATGAGGGACAGTGTTGGTAATATAGTCAATTTCGACTACGCTGGTGTCAGTGGTGACCGTGACTGGCTGACCTGTGCTCCGGATCAGGCTTGGCCTGCAGACGTTGATGTTGATCCATTAACTATTGAACCAGGTGCAGATGCTAATCAAACGTCTCCAGATGATGGATCAGGCAATCAGCAATTTGTTTTCCGTGTACGATATCACAATAGAGATCACCTACCACCATTACCATGGGTAAAGAGTGAGTTGGTAGATCAAAGTGGGTCTACTGATAAAGAAGTCCCGATGAGTGGTGTTGTCTTATATCTAGATGCAAGTGGCATTGGGGATTATCAGCTTTTCCCGATGTATCCAGAGAATCCAGATGCAGCCGCTCTTGACCCAGATAAACAGGTATATATTGTACGATTATTACCTGCACATCAATTTGGTGTTAGTGGAACTTATACAAATAGTTCTTACTTATTCCCTGGCTTTGAGTGCCGCAATAGTGCTTATGAGTCTCTTGCGTTGGGCACTCATAAGTATTTCTTTGGGTGTTCTGATGATTCCCTTCAGTTTCTTGGATACAATGGGAGTCCAAAGCCTTTCGTCTTTTCCTGCTTCCCTGATCCAACGTTTGCGCAACAATGGGGAGTATATCCTAGTTATATTGGTTCGAGAAACAATACTGCGTTGGATCCAATACTGTCGCGCGCAGTTACGGATTATCCCGATATTAAAAGGGATGCACACCGCAGGTATACAACTGCGAATTCCAATATCGATCCTTTTGCCGATCCGGTTTTTGATTACACCATTCATCTAGATAGGGCAGTTAAAGCGCCTGGCTATGCTGATGCAAGTGCAACTCCATATCCATGGAAGTCGAGTGAGCATCCGAAGGTTACCTGTGCGCTCACTATGCCCACATCTGACTTATCAGGCGTACGATACGATGATATGCAAAAGTACGGTGGTGGGCGTTTCTACGGCACGATACTTCCATTCAAACGAGCTGTGAACCCTCAATTGCCGGGAGCTTTTAGCAATGGATTTGATGCAGTTCGTGCTGAATTTGCAGGCTCTACCGCTTCGACTGAAAATACATTCCAGATTGTCTTTAAGCAGGTTGATGGTAAAGCTCCTGAATATATCCGGTTATGGATAAACAAAGCGAGTTCTAAATCGGGGAATACATCTGCGTCAACTTATACACCTTACACGATGTCTATAGACCCGGCTGATCAAATAAAGAATTACACAACAGGTGTTAAGTATATATATAAACTGAAATTAGATAAAGGCCCACATACATATTACTTTGAGGCCAGTGATGGCATACAAAGAACTATATGGCCAAAGCGTCCTGATCATTATACCTACAATGGTGAAACATTCAGTGATTGGTGGGTGCCTACTATGAGCACCACTGATCAATACGGCCAAACAGTCTATGACGATAATGACTATGTGCCCGGGCCATATGTGAATGATCCCTGTGTTCTTAGTGATTATAGCTTAGGCAATACGAGTGGGGAGCAAGGTACAGGATTCGAATATAAAGTTAGATATACTGATCCAGATGGTCAGCGTCCTTATGCTGCCTATCTATATATCAGGAAAAAGGATAATCCTGGCAGTGTGAAGCAATTCAGGATGTTGCCGGATGGATTGTTGAATCCTTTAAACAATAATTCCACAGTGTACAAAAATGGTATCTACTACAAATTCACCGTGGCGAGTTCGGATCTTTCAACAATGGAGCCGGGAATATGGGAATACAGGTTCGAGTTCGTAGATGATTGGGGCCGTCAAACAGACCCTAATGATCTGGTGGCTGGCGAGACAACAAAGTTACCTGTTACTGGTGGTTGGTTCACAGGCCCTACAATCACTGAAAATAAACCGCCAACTCTTACCAATGGCGGCTTCGATTCTGCTGACGGCTCTTCCAACTCAGCGACTATATGGACGTTCCATGTTACCTACAGCGACAGTGATAGTGCCAAAGAGGGCCCCACTGTTATGAAGGTGTATATCGGCCAACTCCAGCCTGATAGCAAACTTAATGACCTTGACTACCCTGATGGCAAGACTATCCTTTGGGATAAGGGCCACGATATGGTCAAAGACAATTCCGGTGATTCCGTATACAGCGATGGGGTAGCATATCACTATCAGACGAGACTCGAGGGCAAAGAGTCTGAACACGAGTATTCGAAACAGTACTATTATGCCTTTGTCGCATTTGATGGCGTGAATTGGGCTGAATATCGTCCAGCTAATGATCCTACTGCGCCCTCTCCTTCAGCCAGTGTTGTGCGCAATCAGGACATGACAAAATTGGACGATATTAATTATAAGATTGAAGTTCCGATTACCGGTGCCCCGATCGTGGGTCCAATATCGAATGAACTCCCTGCACCAGCAGGCACGATCTATGATGCCCAGGTTATTAATGCAGGCGTTAATCCAAACGAGCTCTTCCGGTTAGACGATGTAAAGGGTGGGTGGCAGGACGCCACTGTTGATCCGGCTGATAGTCGTTATTCTGTTATGAGGGGCCATGCGATTGCTAATACCGACCCGCTGTCTGATGAGTGCGTCGTAGTACCTGAGTATCCATCTTTGATAGCAAGTGTCGAGGGCGTATATACATCAATTGGGGCGCTGAGAAACGATACAAGCAATCTAGATTCAAGCAATCTATATGTCGAACCAGGACGGAACGGTACTAATGAATGGCAATACGGTTGGGTCGATACTTCTGATCAAACCAGAAAGACAGTAATACCCGATTATCCGTCGAGAATACGTGATGTTGACGCCGTTTATAATATATATGGTGATGATACAACAACAAATCTTTATGTTGGTCCTGGCAATTTTGGTCCTACTGATAATAAGGTACACCTCAACATTGCTGCTGCTAATGGAGATGAATCTGGATATAATCGTGTGCTCATCTCTTATTTCCGATCTGGATACAACTGTGGCGATAGCTCAATCTGGTTGACTCAGGTAGGCGATAATATCGAGGGGAGTACAGTATACATCAAGTATTCCGATATCCGTTTTACGCATCAGGGTAGAGGCGTTCCAAGTTTTATTGATCCAGATCCACTCACTGCATTCTTGCCGACGCAGTATCCTCTTCGGTTTTATGTAAAGGGAACGGATGGCGATAATGATCCGCTGAATGGTGTTCTGGGCGTTTGGCAGTCAGCAGAGCGCGAGGGCACAAATTATTATGACCCGCGACGAACGAGCTATCCAGACAACCTGGGTGACGGTAGCCTGAAATTAACTAGTGCTATACCGAGTGCAGATATAAGCACGCAACTCTGGGCGAATTACTACCAACTCGGTGATTATAATATAGACCGCTTAAATGCAAAGGTTCGCTTCATTAATCCTGTGTCTGCCAGTAAACTAAAAGCAACTTATATTTTCGGCACAAAGATGCAAGTGAAAATTGGCGGCAATACACCTCCGACGCTGGAACTGGTAGATGTTCGGAAGGATGCTGTTTCGCCTATTCAGGGTAGCAGAACCACACAGTATGTGTATACTATCAAATATCGTGACCAGGATGGTCCTAATGGACAGGCTCCGACTTATGTAAGAGTGAAAATCGATGATCAGCAATATGATATGACGTTAACTACTCAAGGTACGCCTGCATATCGTGATGGAGCTATTTATACATATTCAACGACAGCGCTCTCAAGTGGCAAGCATACATACCACTTTGAGGCTTCTGATGGTACTGCGGTAGCGATTTTTGACGTGTATACAAAGAACAATCCTAAATACGATCACAGCGATGGTGATATTCGTGACTTCGATGGTCCTTGGGTAAATAACCCGCCAAAACTTGCAGATGGCGCGGCCAGCCCCAATCCTTCTGGCGGCAGCATATCCGCTAATGCAAGCGTTACTTATAGTGTTACCTATTCGGATGCCGATGGCGATATGCCGTATGTTTACAAAATTGGAGATGTAGCTTCAGGAGTGGCTGTTTCCGGTTCACCAAGAGTGTGGGTCGACTGCAACGGTAATACGGATCATTTCTATAATGGCAAAGTAAGCGAAGCTCCTCTGCCGGATCCGCTTGAAAGTAATAAGTTCCGTTTACTTCGTGCAACATTCACAGATGAGAAGGGTGCCGCTGCGACAATTACCAGGGACCAGTTCGCTGGAAAACTGATGCAGATAACATCTGGCCCGTTAATCAATCGTGTATATTTAATTCAGAGTAATAGCACGGATACACTCACAATCGCAGCTGATGATCTTGGAGTCAATGGCGATAATGTTGTGAAAGATACAACATTCAGGATCAACGGATTGCTTATGCGCTCGTCTGGGAATGGAACTGCTGTTGCTGGAATCACTTATACACTTATTATTCCGAAGCTGGCGGTTGGTGATCATAAGTATCTGTTTACTGCCCGTAGTGGTTACCAGGATAAGCCGGCTTGGCTTATTGACTCACTGCCTTATTCAGATAAGGTGATATACCCGACCGGTAACGAAGGCGTGGGTCCTAAGGTTACCAGCGCACCGCCTAGTGATAACAAGGCACCTGTAATCAGCAATACTGCGCAGACATCGCTTTATTACGGTCCAAAGATGAAAATGGCTACCGTGGTAGACTCAACACAGGTAGAGCTGAATTATGATTCTAATGGCAATTGGACCGCTCCTGAGGTGCAGAATATTCGCCAGGTTAATGGGGTGTTCCTTAATGCCAATGCTAATACTGCGTTAGATCAAAATTACTATGACACGGCACATGTGTTTGATCCGACAGTAGGAAACGTGATAAGTCTGAGCCCTGCTCTTGGTGCGATGCCGGCTACGATGGTGCAGTTCGGCACTGTCGGTAACATTGGAAGTTCGCTGCTGTCAGTTACTCCAGATGCGATCGATAGCATAGATTCTATTGTTGGTGTTTATGTTGCCTCGACTTGCGCTGTAACAGACACAAATTACTATCTGGGCGGTCCGGCACTACAGGACAATGATACAAAGATCACCCTGACTACTCCGCTTCCTAGTGGAACGAAGCGCGTGTATATTAAATACGTACCGAAGTCTGGTGTGCAGCCGCCGGTATACGTGAACTACTTCGACAAGCATTCGACAAGCACAATATTCCTTGCCGGTGATACATTGACATTCAGGATTAACTATAAGGACGCGGATAACGATCCACCTAGTTATCATGATGGAGTCCAGGGTTATGTGAAGCTGGTATTTGATAACCAGACATCTGGAATCCCAATGGATCCGGTAACGACACCTGTGACGGATTATACTCAGGATGTGTTACTTAAGGTTAAGCAGACTAGCTTGCCTGAGGGTAATCATTATTATCACTTCGAGGCATCGGATGGCTACGATCCGGACCACAAGGTCAGATTCCCAGCTACGTCTGCCGGTGATTACTCTCTGAAGGTAAACTACAAGCCGACACTAACGAGCCAGACTATGCAGCCGTTCTCCGGACAGACTGCAACAACGTTCAAGTTTACGGTTACATATCGCGACTATGACGGGTCTGTAACGAATGCGCCGACGCCTCAAGTTTATGTTAGATTAATAAGGGCTGGCGCGACTCCTGCAGAGATAATCATAAAGATGACTCCGAAGGATGCCAACCCTGTTTATGCGACCGGCGCTGTTTTCAATGCCGAGAAGACAGGTCTTGCTCCAGGAAGTTATACAGTTGCATTTGAAGCCTATGATGGCTATCAATATGCTGATCCTTTATATGAAGATAATTTGGTTGTAAGAGACCATAATGCTGCGCCGACCATAACAAGTTATACTGTTGATCCAGCTGCTGGTAAGACTACCCAGTTATTTACCTACAAGGCTACATATGTGGATGCAGATGGCGATGCTCCTGTAGCAATGTCTGGCACATCTAGAGTAGAGGGTTTAACTCTGGTAATTGATAGCGGCACCACTGCTCAACAGCGGCTCGTAATGACTCGGTCAGTGTCAGGCACTACACCTAATTACGCGGCTGGAGTAGAATATAAGGTAACGGTTCCTGGAACTAGCTTTACTATTGGAAAACATAACTATACAGTAGAAGCTACAGATGGTACAGATGCTGCCGCAACGCCATCACTGAAGCTCGGTCCGGTTTTACTGGTACCGTTCTTCGATGATATAAAACTGGTAAAAGCAGATGAGTCTAATCCATCTGCGGCTATGGGCCTATCTTATGCCGCAGTCGGGACAAATGTGCTTCTTGAGGGAAAGATCAAGTTCCCGAAAAATGCTTTAACGAGTAAGCCTTCAAATGTTATGCTGGAGAATATTGTGGTGCAGGTTACCAAGCCTGATTCCACATCACTCTCACTTACAGCCAGTGTTACAATGCTTACTGATGATGAGTTTATGGACCCGGATTACTGGATCGGAAACGTCCAGATACCCAGCTATCCTAAGGGTTCCGATGCTGCTCTGATAACGGGTGAAAACCTGACATTAAGCACGAGTGGCGAATGGCGCTTGGGCTTGCTTTGGGCTGGCGACTCTATCTGGGACAAGGCTCAAACTGATGAGAGCTATGATGGCTTGAATGATGGAGTTAGGATAACCGTAGGCGGACCTATGAGAACAGTTGCCGTTAAGGATCCGTCACAGCCGAATAATGCAACGGCTAACTTGCCATGTGTTGATATGATCACGCCGCCCATGGTAATAAATGGCACAGATCCGAGTTCCATATTCGGGTATGAGAGAGCCAGCAAGATGCAAATCGTTCGCTGGGATCCGAGAGGCAGGGCATATTTCCGTTATGGATTGCAGGCATTCCCTGTAATTCTACCTGGTGATGCTGTATGGATTAAGCCGAAGACAGATTACCCGGCTGAGTCTGTAAGTGAGGTTGACTATATCACTGGATTACTGGCTGCAGGTAATTCCACATATCCTTTGGAATTCGATAGGACATACAGACTGATCAAAGCCTATTCGAAGGCTTACAGTACGCAGGTCAATTCAGTAACGGGCCAGACGGAATTGGCACCGTGTGTGATCCCTGTATATACGGGATGGAACCAGTTCGGCAATATATTCTTCAACTGGAGGAAGAATTCTACTGGTGCTACCGTTGTTCCGTACGAAGATGCAGGTATTCCATTTAGCGAGGTTAAAGTAAGATACCTCAATGTGGAGAAATCTCTTGCTGATGCCAGTGCTGCTGGATGGATTCGTGATTATGCTTGGCGATTTGATGCTGACCAGCAGCAATACGTTCTGGTAAGTGCTACACGTGCTGGAGCAGAACGAGTATTGAAGTCGTGGTCAGGATATTGGATCAAAACATTCGTTGATTGCGAACTGATCATTAATCCGAATACGACTTATAAGGGTCTTACTTCGCTGACGAGTCGAGCAAAGTTAGCGGCTCCCGCAGCGAATGCAGAAGAACTTGATGCACCGCCGGCAATACCGTAGTTGCTGGTGCTTATTTGATGAGAGCGCGGTCCGAGCAAATGCTCGGACCGTACGCATTGACTTTTACTGATTCATAAGCTTGGAGGCTATCTTACGATGATCAACGGAAGAACTCGGCTCTGGCTCAGCTTGAGCTTGATCGCCATAATTAGTGCCATGGCAGTCGGGTCAGCCGATGCAGCACTTTTCGGATTATTGAAGTCGAAAAAGAAGAGCGCTACTGTTACTTCTTCGTCTTCACTTGTAGTATTTCCATTTGATAAATCTGCGAGCGTAAATATACCTAATACTTTTGGAGAAGACATTGCATCGGCTCTTCGGAGCATGCTCTCGGGAAATAATAAGTATTGGGTTTACATGTTCTATGATCGGCTCGCACCAATCAAGCGTGCAAAAGAAGATGCCAGCCTCAAAACGCAAGATGTTTCCGCACCATTCTCTGAGGATCGGTCCAAGTGTCTTAAGCTTGCCCAGTTACTTTCAGCTGACTTCTATATGTCTGGCTCGATTGAGGACTATCGGTTTGACTCTGCCAAGAAAACGGCACAGATGACTGTTGCGGTAGAACTGGTCAACGTTCGAAGTGGAAAGCCAGTGAAGACATTGTTGGTGACTGGAAGCACTCCACAATCAGCAGTTAGTGCAGAAGAAGAGGATATGCGCGCACTTGCTGCTGGGGACGCAGTGGCTAAGCTGAAAACACAGATTATCAACGATGAGCAATCTGGAAAAGACAGTAATGAAAAAGCCGGTGCCACTGCTATTGAAGAGCCGGCAAAGTAAATCTACAGTATTTTGTTGATTGTCGGAAGGTTTCTAGGTGATAGAAGAATATATAAGGCGTGCGGGAGTTTTCCGCACGCCTTTATGTTTGGTTCCTGTTAACAAGTCCAGTAGTTTTTATATCTTAAGCAAAGCGTAGTATTCCTGCTGGCTGAAGTTATCTACATGAACATTTACTGTCATTCGGTCAGAGCTGATGGCAATAGTATACTCCTGCACATCTTTCTCTATAAAATTACCTGTACCATCCCACTCAAAGAGCCCGAGAGATATTCCATTCGTTAAAGGTGTGGCCAGATGGAATGACAGTGTTGCTCGCGTGCTGAATTCTGTGCCTGCCGGCAAACACTGCGCAGCGGCAATGAATATGGTTGGACTGATTTCATTAGGAAGCTGGCTTGCGGATTTATAGGTCACTGATGGTGTTATTCCGGTAGGGGCTGCCCCTGGAGGTACAACAATCGTGACACTGGGGCCGGCCGATCCACCACCGTCTCCACCACCGCAACCAATCAAAGTGGCTAATACTACTATACTGCATACAAAACAGGTTAATCTCAATCCATTTATCCTCCTCGTATGAAATAGGGTGCTGGACGTTCATAACTTGATATTTGCCTGATGTGAGCTTACGCCCAGCACTCGTCTTCGTAATAAGGCAAGGCTATCGAGTTATACAATGCCAACACCTGAAGTAGTGATTATCGCCCAGTCAAAATAGAGTTGATTTACTTTTGGAACCCAGACCATTTTTTATCTATGTAATAATAAAACTCTTGATTGGTGCATTCACCATGGTCCAAGTTCATAATCGAATAGGGCTTTCCGGCTATGAAAGCCAAGTGACTTTCTAATGCGCACTGATCCAACCTTCGATCAACCTGAAGCAGGTGGCGAAGTGAACAGTCCGGAAGCTTTCCCTCCATTTCGTGCGGTATTGCGCATAGATATGCCAGATCCACTGCATCATCCTTGGTTACTCCCAGCTTGGGAAACGCTTGCTCGATATGTTCGCTGATCCCCGAGTCCTGATCTGAATACTCCGGCACATATTTTTCCAGAGTGTCTACTGCGTCAGCAAGGAAGCATCCAACAGCCGCTGAGAAACCGAACATTTTTCCCGCCATCACAATCGCTGCGTCATCTGATGCTCCCGGGCCAGTTCTGTAACGCACATACATATAAGCTACATGCGGGTCACCATTACCAGCGAAAAGTCCTGCTCGCTCAAACTCATCAATTTCGTTTTCATGAGCTTCTCGTGCTAGTTCAAACCCATCCAACCCAAGTCGTTTCAATACAACCTGATCCACAAGGTAGCACTTTCCATAACCCATCTCTACACCGAATCGTTTGTTAGCTAATGTCCTGATCTCGGCATCATCCCTCATTCCACCAATATACAAACCCTGCAATACGCCCATTGGGTCGATTTCAAGCTGTCTTAGGATTCCACACCTGACAAGCGGATCACCATCGGCGTTGCAAGCCGTTTTAATGTGTTCTCCAGCCGCCACCCTGTCTACGAATTCCATTACTTCGTCAATGAGTTCCTGCCGTTCGTCCTTGGCTGTGCCGGGCTCCAAGCGTAAGGCGCGTATAATATCGTCCAATGTAGTGTTGGGATAAGTTTTTCCATAGAATATGCCGTGTCCCATATGCGCGTGCCCTTGAATGGACTGCGCCAGTATAAGTTGCTCCACATCGTAAGCGCACCTGAGGACCATTTTGGCATCCAGTGTGGCGAAATCTTCACGCAGAAGTTGCGGAGGCGCCACGCCTTCCAGTCTGGGCTCTTTCCGAAGCGCTCTGTTGTGTCTGTTTCTTACGGACAAGTTACCCTACCTCCACATGCTTTAAACTGATGAGTTGATTATACCACCAACTTTGCTTGCGTGTTGGCACTAGATGAGGTAATATTGGTTTATATATGACTACCGAGTTTACAATGGAACAGGGTTCGGTAAGGTTCTCCTCGCGACCTTTGGGCCACGTGAAGCCGACATTCGATGCGTTATCGCAGGAATACAGGCGTCTGTGGGGCTTATCGTGCGTGCTCACGAATGCACATGGTGTTCCTCTGGCTGGTAAGATTCCGTGCCAGGGAGCGATTGAGGATCATATGTGCTCTGAATCGCGCAAGCGAGCTATCGAGGAGGCGCTGCGTTGGGGTGAGCCATCGATGATCGTATGCCCCAGAGGCCATGTGATTTGGGCCGTGCCTGTGATGGAGAACTCGATTGTGATCGGTGGGCTGGTTGTCGAGAAGGTAGCTGTTGGTACCTATGCCAGGGAGCGCGGCACACTTTCCCCTGCCGATACCCGCAGGGCTGCCTCAGATTTGCTCACTATGGCCGAGGAAGCTAACCTCACCAACGCCGCACTTCTTGAACTCAGGCGCATAGCCGCCGAACGGGAAAGCGACCGCGCTGAAGCTATTCACGAACTCAAAGGTCAGAACTACCAATCCATAAGAGACATTTATCTAATGGAAGAACCGGGCTTGATTGCGGCTATCAAACGTGGTGACCGCCCGGCCGCGCGGGAGATCATAAACAGGATTCTGGTCGGTATTTACTTTCTCGGACGTGACCGGCCGACACTTCTCAAGAGCTTCATTCTCGAACTCGTAGTGAATATGTCGCGAAGCGCAGTCGAAGCTGGGGGCGATCCCGCCGAACTTCTGGGCGCCAATTACTCATCCGTGGCCGACCTCGCCCAGATCGACAGTGAGGAAGATTTGTGCGCGTGGCTGGTTTCGATGCTCGAGCGGATGATGGATGCCATCAAGTCTAATCGCCAGTATCCCAGCACCGTTCTTCTCGGCGCTGCGCTGAAGTATATGCAGGATCACCTAAATGAAGAAATATCGAGAGA
This sequence comes from bacterium, assembly GCA_021373255.1. Lineage (GTDB taxonomy): Bacteria > Armatimonadota > UBA5829 > UBA5829 > UBA5829 > UBA5829. Next base: position 39,853 of record JAJFTD010000123.1, on the reverse strand, counting down.
TGAAGTCGCTGATGTCGCGTGTCTGTCGCCGTCACACTTCAGCCGGGTTGTAAAGCACCACTTCGGCCACTCATTCACCGATCTGCTCGCCCGAATGCGCGTGGAAAGGGCCCATGAGCTGCTCACCCGCACAGATAAGAGCCTAATACAAATTTGCCTGGACTGCGGCTTCAGCGACCAGAGCTACTTCACCAAGGTCTTTCAGAAATACATGGGTAAAACCCCCGGCGAATACCGCCGCCTGCATCGCTCATCTTTCCGATAGCCGGGCGGTCGCTTATATTTCGGAGCATTGTGTAGTTTTCTTTGCTCAACAAATTCACGTGTGAGGGTTTACATTGAAGACTACACTTTTCGTGGTAATTACACTCATCCTAACCTTACCGGCGTTCGCTGATAAAGTTACTGTCGACCCCAACACCATCAAGGCTCCAGCAGTGGAAACCGATCCGGTAAAACTAGACTCCCGCCTTGCACAGAAAGTCACTTATACATCCACCAATAAACGCCTGCACTCGATTGTCGATGATATCGTGAAGCAGACCGGGGTGATGATCTATTGTGGAAAGAGCAAAGAAGATTGGCAGGTTCGTGATCTGCCTTTGGTGGTCTGCACAAACGAACTCCCTTTAGGCAAACTTCTTCGCGGCCTTGTTGATGCCACCCAATTGGCCCTTACTTCCACCACGGTTAAAGGCGAAAAACAATACCGCATTATCCGTGATCCAGTGCAAGAGAAATTGGTTGAGGATTATTATAAGAAACTCCCGGAAGCCGGTCTTGCCCACGCGAACTGGGAATGGGACGCTATGATAAAGTTGGCAAGCCTTCCCGACAACCTCCCTGAGCCTAAACAGGAGCTTAGTCAGGACTATTCGCGGGACAGGTCGCGTGATCCTATCATAAGGAGCCTTGCTAAAGTTATGGCTGCGCTTCCACCAGGTACAAGGGAGCGAGTATTTGCTGGTGAGCGAGTGATGTTCAAAGCTAGTGATGTATCATCGCCTGTGTCGGTATATATTGATCAGTTGTATCGTGAAGTATTAGCGAATCTTCAACAAGATATGGCCAAGTTCGCACCTGAGATGAAGCAACCGCAGTTCTCTGAAGCTGACTTACAGACAGCCACACTAGCATTTCATATTACTGATGGCGAATACCCATCTCTGCATCCAGACTTGGAATCGCGTAATGGTAATGGTATTTGCCCGATCAACTACGATCCTGGTCTTCGCGATGAGCTTAAGGATCGATTGCCCGAACAGCCTAAAGATCCAGAGCCGCCCAGTGCGCAATGTGCGCCTTGCATGCAAGGAGTTGCAATCAATTACGGAGAGGGCAGTCCGTGGGGAAAGAAGATCAAGGTTGAGAAGCCAAAAGATGAGAATGCTACCGTAGCCGACAACATTGTTGCGATTGCGAAAGCTTCCGGGTTTTCAATCATCTGCGAAGATTTCAGAAGTCACAAGCAGGCGTATGGTGACAGCTTTGTTGCTGACAACGGGGAGACGTTAGTCAATTGCATTTTCTATATGCAAAATGAGGCACAGGTAAGTTTCTGGATTGATCAAGATAGCAAGCTGCTGGTTGGAACTTCACATAGATGGTATGATCTGCACAGGAAACTTGCCCCCATAAACATTCTGAATCACCTTTATGATAAGCTCAATAGTGATGGTGTAGAGCTTGATGATGCAATGATGATCCTAGATCTGCCTCAAGGCGCTGCTTCTGAATGGATTTATGATTCTCGAGATCTTTCATCAGTGGCGTGGAGCGTAAATGAGCGGAGCGAGCCGTTTTGGAAACTTTACAATGCACTCTCTGCTGAAGACAAGGCGTTAGCCAAGTCTGAAGCTGGTCTAGCATTATTCAGGCTCGATTTGAATTATCTTGTCGATGTGTTCCGCAAGGGTGCCAAGGGAGCAGCCAAGGAGGAGACAAGAGATGAGTTTGACAGTATAGCGAAAGCTATGCATGCTGCTGATCCAGAACTCCACAGCCGTATTACTCCGTGGCTTGAGAAGTGGGTAGATGAGCATTATCCGGGGATGAGAGGGTCTGACGGCGAAATACCTGTGGACAGAGATGCGATGGCAGCAGCCATGCTGGAGCAGTTTCCTGAACTAAAGAGAGCTTCACAAATACCGACAGACCCTTCCGCCATCGCTAAGCTCACACTACGCATCAACAAGCACGAACAGACACCCTTTGTGACGACGGTTACCAAGTCAACAGACCGCTCAGAAACCATCAGACACGAAAGCAGACCAGACGGGTTCAAGAAGCACATGTATGATATGTCTATCAAGGGTGACGATGTGAACCTGCAGATAGATGGGCCTTATCTGATGTTCCCAGTCTACTCCCCGGAGCGGGCGGCAGAACTTCAGAAAGAGATGCAGAAGAACTCCGAAAAGACCGAATAGACAGCCCCGCCGGAGTGGCAGGGCTGTCTGGATAAGTTGGTATTAGTTGAGAAAATCAAGTAATTAAATGCGTTGACATCACACAATGTGCATGGTATAGTCCATATTAGATATAGTCCGCTGCGCTCTATTGCGTAGTGTACCGTTCCGTCCCCATTCATTTGAGGTGGCGGGTTTTCGCCCGCCATCACTTCTTGTACGCTTGGTTTACATCAATCACTCGCACGCAGGTGCGCCATCAATCGTTGGCCTCTTGGGTTCTTGTCGTCGCTGTTCAATATACTCCATCACCCGCTGGGTCACGGCTTCCGGTGTGTATCCCAGTTCCTTTGCGATAGCTTTCCACGGCGCCGATGCTCCGAACCTGTCCAGCCCGATTATTAGCCCGTATGGTCCGGCGTAACGATACCAACTCATGGGTGATGCGGCTTCTATTACCACCCTGTTATTGATGTCCGGCGGCAGGATAGTTTCTTTATACTCCCTCGACTGCTGCTCGAACAGTTCGTGGCTGGGGAAGCTCACCACGCGAGCTTTCAAGCCATTCTCCGCGAGCATCCCTGCCGCTGCAACCGCCACGTGCACCTCAGAGCCCGACGCTATCAATATCAAGTCAAGCTGCCCATCAGGATCTGATATGACATACGCTCCCTTTTCAAGGCCAAGGGCGCTTTGTGAGTCCTGCCTCTGAATCTGCGGCACCTTCTGCCGGGTTAAGGCCAGCGCGGTGGGGCCGTGGTGGTTTTTCATAGCTACCGCCCACGCAACAGCCGTCTCCGCCGCATCTGCCGGACGAATGATATTTATTCCGGGTATCGCTCTAATAGAGGTTAGATGTTCTATGGGTTCGTGTGTTGGGCCGTCTTCGCCAAGAAATACACTGTCGTGTGTGTAGACATAAACGACCTGCACGTGCTGCATAGACGCCAGGCGCAGGGTGGGGCGCATGTAATCCGAGAATATGAGGAACGTTGCGGCATAGGGTATCAGCCCTCCATTTAGCGCCAGACCTGTGCAGATACCTCCCATGGCATGCTCGCGCACCCCGAAGTGGAAGTTGCGGCCATCGAATCTGTCTTTTTCGATGTGTCCATAGTCTTCCAGAATCGTTCTTGTTGATGGAGCCAAATCCGCTGATCCCCCGCAAAATCCCGGCACGCACTTCGCAATCTCCTGCATAACCACTCCACTGGACTCTCGAGTGGCCGCATCCTTGGACATATCCACTGTGCCGATCAGCCTATCAGTTATATTATCAGGCACCTTGAGTCCCATCATATCCGCCCACACTCTCGCCTCCTGCGGGTATTCCTCGCGATAATGCATGAACATTACCGACCACTCGTGAAACGCCTCTTCCAGCAGCTTTCGCCTCTCCGAAAACAGTTCATACACACTTTCCGGCACAAGAAATGTCGGCTCCAACGGCCAGCCCAGGTTTTTTTTCATCGCTTCGACTTCTTCCGGCCCCAGTGCCTCTCCGTGAGCGTCCTTAGTATCCTGCTTATGCGGTGCGCCGTAGCCGATGTGGGTGCGAGCGATAATCAGGCTGGGCCTGCGGTCTTCGTTTACAGCCGCGTGGATGGCTTCATCAGCCGCCTTGCGGTCGTGGCCGTTGATCCTCTGCACATGCCACCCGTAACCCTCGAATCTGTCTTCCACATCATCGGAATACGCCAGCTCAGTGTCACCCTCTATGCTGATGTGGTTGTCATCGTATATATAGATGATATTGTCCAACCCCAGGTGCCCGGCCAGTGATGCGGCCTCATGCGAAATTCCCTCCATCAGGTCGCCGTCACTCACGATTGCGTATACGCGGTGGCCAATAATTGGATAACCCGGCCGGTTGAACCTCGCTGCCATCATTTTCGCTGCGATAGCCATTCCCACACCGTTCGCGAAACCTTGTCCCAGAGGTCCTGTTGTCGATTCAACGCCTGGTGCAAGCTCATGCTCGGGGTGGCCAGGGGTGATGCTGCCCCACTGCCGGAAGTTTTTTATCTGCTCCATTGATAAATTGTAGCCGGACAAGTGCAGCAGGGCATATAGCAACATCGACCCATGCCCCGCTGAAAGAACGAACCGGTCCCTGTCCTGCCAGCTAGGCACCGAGGGGTTGAACTTTAGATACTTCGTCCACAGAACATAGGCGTAGTCCGCCGCCCCCGAGGGCAGACCTGGGTGACCGGACTTTGCCTTCTCTACAGCGTCCACTGCCAAAAACCTTATCGTGTTCACTGCGAGCTGTTCAAGCTCGGGTTCGACTTTTACTTCCAGCATCGTTCACTCTCCAATTGGGTAATCTCGTTTACCCGTCTCTCGTGCCGCTCGACCCCGCTGAACTCAGTCTCCAGCCATTTCTCCACTATACGCTCGGCTTTGTTTTCATCCATGAACATCGCTCCAAGCGACAGGATATTGCTATCGTTGTGCTGCCGGGTGAGACGCGCGAGTTCTTCATCGTGCACTAGAGCCGACCGCACTCCCGCGAATTTGTTTGCTACAATATCTACTCCTATGCCCGAATCACAAACCAATATCCCGCGCTCTGCCTGCCCACTGCTTACTTGCCTTGCCACATCGGCTGCGTAGATGGGGTAGTCATCGCCTCTGTCATAGGTAAGCGCCCCCACATCCGTGACTTCGTGCCCTTCTTCTTCGAGGAATTCTCGAATGTGTTCCTTCAGCTCATATCCCGCGTGGTCCGCTCCAATAGCTATTCTCATTTTATTCTCATCCTTTTGGGGTATTTTGGGTAAAAACTATGCATAATGCAGGCTAACAACACTAGCGATATGTTACCCGTCATATTCGTATAGGCAACCGTAGTGGGGCTTCTCGCATCGACTGCGTCGACGGCTTTCGCAGTTCCTACGAAACTGCTGGTGCCCGAGGGCTGCCAGCATCACCACGACGGAAAAGCGGCGTTTGACGCCGTTGTAGAGGAGGATGAAATGGTTGATCAGATCAGTGTGCATGAGGATCCACAGCTTGCAGGTGTGGTCCACCAACTGGCTTTGGAGGAATACGAGGGACCGGGCGAGTTTACTCATGAGAGCCGGGAGAAGTTTGCATGGTTAAAGGACCTGGAAACCCAGCTCTGGCTGGATACGGGTGATGCTGATGCGGCTGCCCGCGTGTGGTCGGTGGAATTGCAGGCGCTTACCACCAACAACACTCTTGTGAATCAAGTAGTCCAGACCGGAGTTATGGACGATCTGATCGTGCGTGCGGTTGAAAAGATCAGGCAAGCCAGCCCAGGTATTACCCACCACGACCTGGTGATCGAGCTTGCATTTCTGGTCAATGCTAAGATCGCACTGAGCCTCGTGAGCAAATTTGGCGCTAATGTGAGCGTTGAATTGCACCCCGATGTAGGGTTCGATGTTCACAGCAGCCTGGTCTTCGCCAGACGTTATTACGCCATCAACCCTAGCCATTTTTATGTAAAAATACCACTCACTCCTGATGGTTTCATCTCGGCGCGGCGGCTGTCCTGCGATAATATACCAATCAACTTCACTCTCGGTTTCTCGGCCAGGCAGAACTATTTGGCCGCGCGGTTCTCGGGGCCGAGATTTGTTAACGTATTTCTGGGCAGGCTGAATTCGCTTGTAGAGGAGAACAAACTCGGTGACCCAACTAATGTTGGTGAAAAAGCGGCTCTTGCGTCTTATGAGTGGGTGAGGGACCTTAGAAAGAGCCATGCCGATATATACACATATCAAATAGCCGCGAGTATGCGGTCAGGCAACCAGGTTGTAACATTGGCCGGTGTCGATGTTCTCACCATCCCTCCCAAGGTTGCTCAGGAGTATCTTGATTTAAGCATCCACAAGGCTGATATTCGTAGGCATACCTCCGATGAGCTTGAGGTAAATGTGAACTATATGCCTGATTCGGACGTATCAAATTTTGAGCAACTCTGGACAGTTGATGCTCAGTTTATTGGTTTTGTGGAGGATGCTGTTCGTCAGGCTGATCAATTGACTGATGGGCCTGACCTTGTCCGGCTGGCTCAAAGCCATGATGTGAACCTGTTCTATGGTTGGAGTGCCGAGGACCGGCAGCGTATTCGTGAAAAGGGTAAGATTCCAGACTTGTCTCAGTGGCCTGGCGCTCCGCTGGACGACTTAATGTCTATCTCGGCATTAGAGTCATTTGCTAAGGATCAGCTTGCCCTGGATAATCGAATAGGTGAGCTTGTGCGTAGTGTATAGTGTTTACTTGTAAAGCAGAAAACTGTGTTATAATGCAATAGTTAATTGTAGTGCTAACGACATGGATAATGTTACGAAACAAAGAAGATGGTGTGTTCGAATCGCGCATGAGGAACGCTGCATATCTGATTCGTAATCTTTGTTGATCTTGCAAGGTTAAGGTATTCCTACATAGTCGAGAACGCGCTGAGAAAATGCCTCTGTAATAAACGAATGTCGCAGACAAATATAGACTTAACCATTGCAGTGGTGTATAATTAGTTCAATGCTCAACTTGTGAGGAGCAGGTTGACGACAAAATCTCTCTAGTTGTCACTAAGCACTAGATATCATGTGCTTACGCAGCGCCAAATTTTGTCAGTAATGCCAGATTTTTTCTTTTGGCTGTTTGCACTCGTTTCGCGGATGGTATTTAACCAGCATTATTCACGTGGATGCTTCTATGGCAGTATAGGGCGACTTGAAACGTCCAGTGATATCAATGCTAGCTAACTCCGGGGGGGAGCTCTGTATGAACGCATTACCCGTAAAGCCGCAGGAAGTGGCGAATGCCGATAAGCGGCTGAAGTACTTCGATGCCCTTGAACAGTTGGGATTCGAGGTTCCGTATAACGCCTTCAATGCTCTGCCCTACGATGAAGTGGTCGGAGGGCTGAAAGACGCTTTCATGGGCTTTGCCACCGATGCTCACAGTCGGGGATATCTTGCCTGTATTCAAATCCAATCCACCATTTCCGCCGGTGACAAGGTTGGTATTGAAGAAGCCCAATACGATGCCGAGAACAACGCCATGAAGTATGGTGACGTTGGTTTCTATGCATCATTTGCTTCGGAAGCCTGGCGAGCATACCTGAAAGACCTGACTACGCTGTTTGTGAAGCAATACGGCTATGACTATGTGGTCTTCGATGGTCCCACCTACCTTGTTGACATCCCAGGCTCGCAAGATCGTTTCTATGCCGACTTTACAAAAAAATTCCCCGAAGTCGAATATCCAAAAGCACGCGAAGAGACTACTGAATACCTGAGAGTTCAACAAGCCAAAGAACAGACACTTCTTGATTTCTATACCGAGCTTGTATCGCACGCCAAGTCCGTCGGCGCGAAGAAAGCCGGTATTGTGCCGTCTACCTTCATTCCTACCACCCAGGATACTCCCGAGGGGACGCTCAATGCTTCCTGTAACACAGCGCTTGTCGCTCGCATACCAGGCCTGGACTTCCTGGTCACAAGGATGCGGCAAGAGCAGGTGGTAAATGGGACGATGCGTACGGGAGACGATCTGAGTAAGTCTCCATCTCTATATTTTACTGAGGTTATGGCTCATGCGCTGGGTAAGGATTTAGTTGTAGCCACGAGTACTGGAGTTGATGCCGGCGGCAAGCTGGTTCCTCTGGAGTTTTACAACGATTCCACATTCGCCGCGCTGGCTGCTGCTCCTTGCAGCTTCAATAAATACTGGTATGAGCCGGCGGGTGTAGATCGTGATCACACCAAACGCCTGATAGGTGCAGCCGAGTATGCGAATAGATTGGGCCGCCCGACATCGCCTGTGGCGTTTGTCTTTTCATACAGCGGCACTCAGCACGCTGAGCCGTTTACTTATGAGACAGTGTTCGCTCATTATTGGGCGTTGGCGAAGCAGCTTGCCTTCCGAGCGCATGTTCCGATGCTTACATTTCACGCCGAGACTCTTCAGAGAGATCTGGAGGAGCACCCGGAAGTCCAGTTACTGGTATTCGAAGAGCATTTCCCTCTTACAATAGAGCAAATGCTTGTTATCAGGAACTGGTGGCAAGGCCGGGAGAGGCGCGCGGCGATTGCGTTTGGCGCTGGCCTTGGCCTCTCTTCCGATCCTGAGACACCGGGTCTGCAGCCTTGCGCGAAGTCGTTCCCTGGGATATTCGAGCTGATAGGTGTGAGGCAGGAGGAAGACCTGCAGGTAGTATCTGATGAGCCAATTGCGTTCAACGATGTCTCACGTGTGCGGCGATCGGCGTTTCTTGCTGAAGATGCGCAGCCCAATGTCTATAAGATTGCTGACGTACGACGTGTGTTTGGCTCGCGCGCTAATGTTTTGTATGAAGCTGAAATTGCAGATAACAAGGTGCCTGTGGTCGCGGAGTGGCGTGACCGCTCGACGTTGGCTGTGTTCTGCGGTTTCGGGCTCTCTAGTGACACGGCTGAAATGGCGGAAAAGGCTATTCGCTATGCATTAAGAGAGGTAGATGCGTCTTCGCTGATTGTCGACTCGTGCAGCGACGGTGTCGTCTGGAGCATGAATATCAATGATTACCTGGTGATGAGTAATCTTTCCGATAAGGAAGGCAGCGCAATCGGCAGGCCCGGCAGAGCGAACTTCTGGGACTGCGGTGAGCGCCGGTTGCTTCCCGACGGCGAGCCGGAGTTCAAACTTGTCCCGCACTCGTTCAAGATATACAGGCTGGTAGGCAGAAGATCGAAGTTCTTGGATCTCATAGGCGCTTTGTGCCTGCGCAGACTCACCGACGGTGCAGGCCGGGCTGAGATGGAAATTCTTGCCGGTCGCAAGACCGTATTGGTGTTAAGAAGCTCACCAAGAGATATCCAGGTTGACGGCAGGCCAAGCACCATCTCCCAGGAGATTGTCGACGGCATTTACTATGTCACACTGCAGCAGTGCCCACCCGGAGAGCGCAAGATCACTCTTCGCTGGTAAGGTCGGGCGGCATTTAATAGTAATACTAAACGGCGAGCAGGCCAAGTTCTGCTCGCCGTTTATTTTTTATGCGAGTAATGGGGCAGGAGATCATATTACCAATGCCTAATCAAAGCTCGTATGAAGTTGGTAGTACCCGGAGGAATAAATTGAAAGTACTGAGGCTGCACAAACCGCTTGATTTCAGATTCCATGATGAACCAGTGCCTGAATATGGTTCTGACGAAGTGTTGGTGAAGATCGGCTCGACTGGCGTGTGCGCATCGGATGTGCATTACTATCGCCACGGCAAGATAGGCGAGCAGGTTCCGAAAGAGCCTCACATACTCGGGCATGAGTCTTCGGGAGTGGTGGCTGCGGTTGGCGCCGATGTTAAGACATTAAAAGTCGGTGATCGGGTCGCTCTTGAGCCCAGTAAATCATGCGGGCACTGCGAGATGTGCAAACAAGGCTATATCAATATATGCCCTAACGTCCAGTTTTTCGGCACTCCACCGTTCCAGGGGACTCTGCGTGAGTACATAGCGTGGCGTGCTGACCTGTGTATACCCATACCGGACAACATGACTCTCGATGAGGCTGCGATAGTTGAACCGCTGGCTGTGGGTATGTATGCAGTGCAGTTGGCTGAGATGAAGGGCGGCGAGAGCGTGACTATACTCGGCAGCGGAGCAATTGGTTTGTCGGTGCTGCAAGCCGCGAAACTCGAGGGCGCGAGCAAGCTGATTGTGGTGGACCCGGTTCCCGAGAGGCGTGCGATTGCAAAAAAGCTCGGAGCTGATATAGTTTTAGACTCTGCTGGTTCTACCCAGCATATTATTGATGAAACAGGCGGTACGGACCTGGTGTTCGAGTGTGCCGGTAGTCCTGATGCCGTTAGGCAGACGGCTTATGTCCTCCGCCCAAAGGGTAAGATAATGATCATCGGCATACCCGATGAAGATAGTTATTGTTTTGACGCGTCGGTTTCGCGTCGCAGGGAACTCACTGTCCAATTCGTGCGCCGCAGCCGCAATTTAGTCGAAAAGTGCATTGAACTTATCAGCGAGGGCAAGATAGATGCGGCTTCCATGGCTACTCATGTTTTCTCGTTTGATGAAACTGAAGATGCTTTCAAGCTGGCGATGGAGAAGAGAGACGGTGTCGTGCGGGCAATGATCCACATGTAGGGATACAATGGCAAACGATGCTTATGATGTAGTGATAATCGGTGGAGGGCCAGCGGGCCTTGCGTGTGCGTTATATGCGGCACGTGCCAAGTTGAGTGCGATTATTCTCGACCGTGCTCCTGGTGCGGGTGCCCTCGCTTCCACTGGTAAGATAGAGAACTACCCCGGCGTTCGTGGCTCGGTGTCGGGCGCTGACCTGCTGGAAACAATTCGTATGCAGGCCATCGACTTCGGCGCACACTACTGCAAAGCTTCTGTTATGGCCGTGGATGTTACTTCGGACCCCAAAGTTGCCTATACATCTGACGGAGCTTACTACGGCCGCACTTTAGTTGTTGCTACCGGCTCACTCGGCAGGGCACAGCGAGTTGATGGTGAAGAAGAGTTTCTGGGCCGGGGCGTCAGCTATTGCGTTACCTGCGACGCCGCATTCTATTCCGGCCGCACGGCTGGGGTTGTCGGTCATAACGAGATCGCTGCTGAAGAGGCGCTGTTCCTCGCGCGCTTCGCCAGCAATGTCCACCTGATCTGTCCTAAGAGCCATTTATCCGCTCCCGCAGAACTGTTGGATGAGGTAACATCAGCACCTAACATAGTGACTCACCTCGGTGTTAAAGTCCGAGAGATTGTAGGTGAACAGGCTGTCGCGGGAGTGGCTGTGACAGATGCCAACGGGGCTGAATCCGTATTACCTCTGGACGGTGTTTTCATGCTGCTGACCGGTACCGCGCCAATCACCAATTTCCTCGGAGGCACGCTTCACCTAACCCCAGAAGGTTGTGTGGCGATCGACCGCAACTACGCCACAGATGTCCCAGGCGTGTACGCTGTGGGTGATGTTACATGCATTCATCCAAAACAAGCCATTATAGCTACTGCCGAGGGTGTCATAGCCGCACTTGCCATAGACAAGTACATCAGCGGCCGTGAACGCGTACGAGTTGACTATATGTAACCGGCCCATGCGGGAGAACTTTAATCACGAAAGAGCGAAAACACGAAAAGGAACGAAGAGATAATGCACGTTGTTTCGGGAAACCCTTTCCCGAAACCGCCGGACGCATAATGTGATGTGTTCCCAGACCCATTCTTACGGAACTTTCCCTCTTCTGCTGACGTAGTCCAATAGGCCGGTCTGTTTCAGGCTGAAGCATTGTGGGTAGCTAATATAATGCAGACGGGCAGGAATACAGTTGTCCGGTCGCTAATACTGGTTTTAGTGTCTCATATTTCAGAACAAGGAGCCAACATAGCATGAAGAAAGCCACCATTGGGGTAGCTGCCGCTGCTGCGATTGCAATTGTGTTGTCGGGCTGTGGCAAAGGCATGAAAGTTGAGGGCGTTCCGGATACGGTGGCCACGGTCAACGGGTCCAGCATCTCAGCACCGGAATATCTCGCGCAGACTAGCCAGAGGGCAGGTAAGGAAGTTCTGCAGGGTCTTATCGAGCAGCAGATTATTCTCGATTGGGCAAAGCAAGACGGTGTGTCCCCGACCGATGCGCAGATCACCAGTCAGATCGAAACGATGAAGCGTGATGGTATCTACGAGCGCCAGGTTAAGATGATGGGCGAGAGTGGCGTAAAGAATCAGGCCCGGATCAGCCAGGCTATGATCAACATCGCTACCAAGAAGTTCAAGGCCGGAGACAAGGAACTTGAGTCGGCCTACAACACAATGAAGACCCGCTACGTCCACGGTCCGCGCAAATACATCGCGCTGTTGATCAACCCGGACAAGTCCAAGATCGAAGAAGCCCAGAAAGCCCTCAAGGACGGCGAGAGCTTCGATACCGTTGTTACCAAGTTCACCGATAGCCGCATGGCTATGATGGGTGGCCCGATCGAGACTTGGGTAGACGATACCCAGCCCGGCCTGCCGCCGCAGCTTACCAGTGCTATCAAGGACACCAAGAAGGGTGAAGTCAGCGAGATGTTCGAGCTGTCACAGCCCAAGTCCCCCACACAGTATTGTCTGTTGAAAGTCAAAGACACCCAGGGCAAGACCGACATCAAGCTGAAAGAAGTCAAGGATGAGGTTGCTGGTCTTGTCGCAATGCAGAAGGCTCAGGGCGATCCTTCATTCCAGAAAGAACTCACCAAGAGAAAGAAAGACGCGAAGATCAAGGTCAATATTACTGGCTTTGAGTCTGTGGCTGAAGCTGTAAAGAACCCTCCGCAGCAGCCCCCGATGACCATGGGCCGCTAGTTTAACAAAACAACAGACCATTTAACACAGCCGCCGTGAACTATGTTCCGGCGGCTTTATTTATCTGCCTGATTTTTTATGTGACGCCAGCTCGAATATTTGACCCAGTACAGGCTGAGGTGTATCATATTCGTAATGCGTATTAAACAGCTAGTTGTAATAGTTGCTATACTCACCTTTTGCATGGCGTCCCAGGCTGCAGTAAACGATTACTCTCTTTGGCTCAGGGCTCAGCCCCAGGCGATAGTTGCCGATTCGCTTAGCAGTACAACAATCACAGCCGAGGTCCGCGATGAATCGGGCCACCCTGTAGCGGATGATACCCTCGTAACGTTTACCACAAGCCTCGGAATCATTGAAACCAACGTGCGCACCGTTGCGGGTGTGGCGCGAGCCAGGCTTCGGAGCGACACGACTGTCGGCACGGCTCTGGTTTCTGCGGTTGCGGCGAACGGCCGGGCTGTTGCGCAGCTTCGTGTAGACTTCCTTGCCCCAGGCACGGAGATGTTTGATGAGTCGTTTATCTCCGTGTCTTCGGACAAACACCTCGGGTATGATGTCGGCAAACAGATAGTTGATTCTGCAGGTGGGGTGAAGATCTACAACCGGGGGCTTGACATACAGGCCGAAGAGGCACAGATTGATGTCCGTAAGAACATCCTTCGCGCGCGGGCGCGGATGGGTGGGGACAACATCATTATCAGCCGTGATGACAAAAAAGTTGAAGCCAGCGCATTATACTACGATCTCACCTCGATGAAAGGCGTGCTTATCACTCCAGCCGAAGATGGAGCGAAACGCATGTTGTTCAGAGGTAGGGATTTCCTTGTGCAACCTGATGAAGAACCCGACGAAAAGCTCACATTTGATTTTGAGGCTATCGCTGAAGCTAACGTCTTCATTCGGGCAAAAAGTATTCTGATCCACCCCGGCGAAGAGGTTAAGATAAAGCATGCCAACCTCTACATGGAAGGTGATAAGGTCCTCAGCATACCGCTGCATGTAGTCCCGCTGAAGGGCACGGCCACTGGAGCCAACCAGATGATTACTTACGGCTCTGATGGTGTGCGTGTGGATTTGCCTATCTACTATTCGCTTACCCCTAATGGCACCGGCTCGTTTAGGATAAAGCATTCCGAGCCTACGGGGTGGGGATACTACTCCGGGCGTCCGGGGTGGCAGGTAGATATGCAGCAGGATTACAATATCGGCAGTTCTTCCGAGGGTGCTATTACTCTCGATCAGCTCGCTACCAGCGATTGGGGCCTGCGGTGGAACCATAGGCAGCAGCTTAATGCGGATTCGCAGGTGTTCACTTACCTGGACTTTCCCTCGCATGAGAATATCTACGGCAACATGGACTACAGCCGGTCGATGGGTGACTATACATTCTCGTTGAACTTCATTGGCAACAAGAGGAGAAATTACGATGGCACCTATTCCAGTCGCGCATATCTCCAATCGCGCCCCAAACCTCTGATAAGCAACGCTGTTACTTATGCATTCAGCACACGGGCAAGCTACCAGAATTCCGTATCCAATAATGGCAGCAGAACCGGCACCGGCTTGGGTATGCAATTCTATGGCAAGCCTCTGCAATTTGGCCCAAACTCTAACCTGAACACAAGCCTGACCGTCGCCCGTGATTGGGGCGGCAGCTCTCCGGGCACATCTCTGTATGCAAATGCAGGCTATTATCGCGGCTTGGGTGATATAGGCTCGCTCGGATTGAACTACACCTATTCCTGGGCAAATGCTGCTCGGGGCTACAATGATCAGAGAATCAGCGCGGACCTGAGTCTACGCCCATCGCTCAAATGGGATACGCATTTGACGACCATCTACGGACTCAATGATCGAAGTATAAGTGCATTTGCCGACTTCGGTTACACGTTTATGCGTTCCTGGCGGCTGCAACTACTGGGGACGTATCAGAAGTCGCCGCTCTTCGACTACACTGATGCAGAGGTTGCTCTTGCTAAAGCAATCGGCAGGCAAGAGGGTCGGCTGATCTGGTCGCAATCACAAAAGCGGCTGCGAGTAGAATTTAGTGCTCTGAGCTTCTAATTAACCCGCCAACATTAGCTGTCCGCCACCTTGACCAAAGACCCTCATAGCCGTATCATGTACATTGAACAAACGTGCGATACGGAAGAGCCAAATGAACCAGTTTAAGATCAGATCAGACTTCAAGCCTACGGGTGACCAGCCCCGAGCCATAGCGCAACTAACCGAGGGGTTGGAAGCCGGGCATAGATTCCAGACACTGCTGGGTGTTACCGGCTCGGGCAAGACCTTTACGATGGCAAACGTCATCCAGGCCGTCCAACGCCCGACGCTGGTGATCGCGCACAACAAGACCCTTGCGGCTCAGCTTTGTTCGGAGTTTCGTGAGTTCTTCCCGGATAACGCTGTAGAATACTTCGTTAGTTATTACGATTACTATCTCCCCGAGGCGTATATTCCCCAGAGCGATACATACATTGAGAAAGACTCCGCGGTTAACGATGAGATCGATCGCCTCCGCCACTCCGCCACGCAGGCGGTACTGGAGCGGCGTGATGTAATTGTGGTTGCCAGTGTGAGCTGCATCTATGGCATCGGCGCAAAGGAGGACTATGGCGAAACAGTAGTCCGCCTTAAGGTGGGGGAGGTTTACAATCGCGACCAACTCCTTCGGCGTTTGGTTGATATGCATTTTACCCGAAACGACATCGCCCTTGGGCGCGGAACGTTCAGGGTGCGCGGAGATATCCTGGAGATTCAGCCGGTGGACGAGGAGGTCTTCACGCGCGTAGAGTTCTTTGGTGATGAGGTCGAAAAAATCAATGTGATTCACCCGGTAACAGGAGAGATCACCTCCACTCAGAACGATATCACTGTCTTCCCCGCCAGCCACTTTGTAACGTCTGCGGATAAGATGGAGCGCGCGCTTGCGGAAATTGAACAGGAGCTTGATGAGCGCGTGAAGCAATTTCAAGCACGCGGGCAACTGCTTGAGGCTCAGCGCATAGAACAGCGGACGAGATTCGACATGGAGATGATGCGGGAACTCGGCTACTGCAGTGGCATCGAGAACTATTCCCGGATTCTCGACGGCCGCGAGCCCGGCAGCACACCTCACACATTGGTTGAGTATTTCCCGGAAGACTCCCTGATTTTTATAGATGAGTCGCACCAGACCCTGCCGCAGCTTCATGGAATGTATGCAGGTGACCGGTCCCGCAAGACTACACTTGTGGAGTATGGTTTCCGCTTGCCGTCCGCGTTGGATAACAGGCCCATGAAGTTCCAGGAGTTTGAGAAGCTGATCAATCAGGTTGTGTTTGTATCGGCTACCCCTGGCAACTACGAACTCCAGCAGAGCAAGCAGATTGTGGAGCAACTTATCCGGCCAACCGGCCTGTTGGACCCCGAAATAGAGGTGCGTCCGACTGCCGGGCAGATAGATGATCTGATCGACGAAATGAAGCGCCGGGCCGAAAAGGGTGAGCGGGTGCTTGTGACGACGCTCACCAAGAAGATGTCGGAAGATCTGAGCGAATACCTGCTGGAACTTGGCCTCAGAGTCAATTATCTGCACTCGGACATAAAGACGCTGGAGCGCACGGAGATTCTTCGCGACCTGCGCCTGGGTGAGTATGATGCCATCATCGGCATCAACCTCCTGCGTGAGGGACTAGACCTTCCTGAGGTCTCGCTGGTCGCCATTCTCGATGCCGATAAAGAGGGTTTCCTGCGCGATGAGACATCACTCATGCAGACCATGGGCCGTGCCGCCCGAAACTCATCAGGCAAGGTAATTATGTACGCGGATAATGTGACCGACTCCATGCGCCGTGCCATCACCGAGACCAACCGCAGGCGTGCAGTGCAGGACGAGTATAACCAGGAACATGGCATCACGCCGACAACTGTTGCCAAAGCAGTGCGGGATCTCCTTGAACTCGGAAAAGAGAGCGATGGATCGGCTTCAGGGAAAACCGGCAAGGCTGCGCGAGCTGAGGTGCTGTCTCTTGATGATATTCTCTCCACGGTTGCGGATATGGAGCGTGATATGAAGAGATCGGCCAAGGCTCTTGACTTCGAACGTGCCGCTGAGCTGCGGGATGAGATTGCCGCACTCAAAAAACTCCTTCCAGACTCCAAGTGGAAATAATCAAAACAATACCAGCATAAAACTGCCGGACTTTATCTGCTGACCGTTTACACCGTCTTTTTTTGAGGTTATACAGCAGCGATGAAGGTGATAACCACCGTTATGGAGAACTATCTCAGTATAGGCTATATCGTTTGCTTATATTAGGAACAATGGCTATGCTGGCTGCGGACTTGGACTCCATTAGTTGTTGCAATGCTCCCATGCCATATGCTATAATCACCACGCAGGTAGTGTGTAGTTGGGTATCCCCATGTATTCCTGCGTGACGTCATAAAACGTTCTAGTAACTCTATTCCACTCTCTATAGATCAGTTTACAGGAACGCTTTTCCATTCTTTGCAAGGGAAAGGTAACGATGGCGAACGGCAAATTCAGGCTCAGCAATTACTTGTTCTTGGCAGTTGTTGCCCTTATTCTAGTAATCCTCATATATCCTGCTAAAAAACCGGCTCCGAAAAGCGTTAAGGCAGTTCCGGCGGCAGTCACTGTGTCAGCCAACAGCGTTTCTCCGGCTGTAGCTAACAGATACAAAGCCATTGCAGATTCCCTGGATATGTCACGTGTAAAAGCGAGCGTAGACACGCTATCATCCTGTTCTTCAAGGCTGGTGGGCTACCCGGGTTGTGAAGCTGCTGCGGACTATGTAGAGAGCCAGTTCAAAGAGATCGGGCTCAAGGATATACATTCTGAAAGTTTCAAGGTTACTGTCCCGGTGGACCAGGGTTCTCGGTTGGTTATCGGTAAAAGGCAGTTTCCAATATATGCCCTGTGGCCGAACCTGGTCCGCACATCGAGCCTTCCCCCCGAAGGAATTAATGTCCATGTAATCGATGCAGGCAGCGGCAGGCTTCCTGATTTTGATGGAACTGTTGTTAAGGGCAGCGCAGCCCTGGTTGATTTTAACTCGGGCACTGAATGGCTCAACGCACCGAGGCTCGGCGCAAAAGTGCTGCTGTTCGTGGAGCCGGATGCTACGATGCGAGGCGAAGCGGAGTCCAAATTCAGCGCCATTCCTGTTTCAATGCCCAGATTCTGGATATCCAAGAATGACGCCGCGCAGGTCAAGACGCTTATCAAGTCCGGCAGCGCCCAGGATGCCCGCGTGTTCTGCAAGATGCCTTGGGAGAAGGTTAACGCACGTAATATAGTAGGTGTGATACGCGGTTCCGATCCTAAGCTCCGCGATCAGTGGATAGTGCTGCACGCTTCCTACGACGGCACATCGGTCGTCCCAGCCCTCGCACCCAGCGCGGAACCCGCTTGTGGCATATCGGGAATGCTGGAATTAGCCAGACTCTACAGCAATCCTGAGTTCAGGCCACGGCGCTCGGTGATGTTTATTGCAACCAGCGGTCACTTCCAGGGCCTCGCGGGTATGCGGGCTTATATGGAAAAGCACATCGATTCCTACCGAATCCCTGGTGCATCTGATAAATACCACGCCTACATGAACTCCCACTGGCCAGTCGGCGCACAAAACCCCGCAGTCAATTGGCCGCCTGTGCTGATCACTCTTGTTCTCTTAGCCATAGTTTGGGCAATTTGGCGTCGTATCGCGCCTTTGCAGAAACGAATGGCCTGGATAGTTGTCGTGCCGATAGTACTTGCGGTGCTGGTGTTCGGCTATGGCCACAGTTTGAATTCAGCTTTCCACAAAGGCTTTGATTATCAGGTGCCCGATCCTCCGCAGTTCTATATATGGGCCGGGCTGGATTTGAGCAGCCAGACTAAGAGTGTCGGTGTCTTTTACAAAGGCTATTTCTACGATATGCGCGAGGATATCCAGAGCAAGTTTTCTGACCTTGCTACCAGGGCGCGTGAGAACTCTGAGCGGATCGCCGCCATTCTTGGCCCTCGCGCGGGAGCGTTTGCGGATGGTGTGAACCCAATCTCCGGCAAGAACTGGCGCAACTTCGTGCCGGGCAAGTTTGCTTTGGACAGTGAAGTGGTGACCCTCGCTGGAGGCAAGGGCGTTTCACTTGTGAGTGTAGATGATGGCCGGCAGTTGGTCGATACCCCATTCGACACTGCAAACAGGGTCAATTTCGACAACCTCGGCAAGCAGCTCACACTCGTTGCGTGCATTGCTGATCACTGGTTCCATGACACCAAGACTATGCTTGAGGACGAGGTAGTCGAGGCGAAAGTTGCTGATCGTAAGACTGTGAAACTAGTCGATCCGCTGCGAATCGGATATGTGGTCGGTGTTTATACCGACGCAAAAGGGAAGGGCGAAAGCTACTTCAAACCCAAGTCTGATAAGTACTTGCCTGCGTCACTGGCAAAAGGTGAACTCAAGCTCACCAAGGCTCTGCCTCATTGGGTGAAGAGAGTCTATGTATGCCACAAGCCGATATCAAGATTGGGCGTTGATGAGCGGTGTTCGTTCAGCAGAATGGGCCTGCAGGGTGGGTTTGCAAGGCTGAGCGGCAATGTTGTCCAGTATGACCCGCGAAAGGGTTTTGTGCCGAACATCAAGGTTAAGGACTGCCTGGCGGTTGTACGCAGCCCATACAGGTCCTTTATGGGTGTTCGTGCGAACATTATAGACAAGACCTCCCGGGACAAGGGCGCGTTCAACATTCCAGGTGTGGCTCCGGTAACAGCTTACAACTACCAGAGAAAGACAGCTATTGGTGCATACAAGCTCGATTCGGTGAACGGTGACATTGTCATGGCGCCTGACCAGGGTGCGTATGGTGAGGTTTATCCAACCGAGTTCCTGATTACAACCGGTTATAAAGACATGCCGGTTATAGTCTTTGATTGCAAGGCGACTTCCGTATATGATTTGGTCGATCCGCAGTCTCTATCCGCGTTGACGATGCTCAACATTTACGACGGCATTACCAACGGCGCTCCTAAGCAGTTTGGTTGCGCTGTTGCGGTTCCCGAACCGGGTAATCCGCACGTTGAGGATATGGCCGTCATATTCACAGAAGACACCAACAAGAAAAAGCAGCTTGCTATAGGCTCCAGCCAGGAACTCAGGCGCATCAGAATCAAACTGATGATGAGCGCGGGCCCGGCTGCCATCAGGCTTTTGCTGCTCAATTCGACATTGGGAAACGAGGTTGTGCCCGCCGATATAGTTAGTGCGGATGGTAAGAGCATTAAGCTCGATCAGCCTATAGAGACGTTCATCGAGGGTGTATACGCTGATCCCAAGTGCAAGCAGACCAACTACTGCCGCACGCAGGATAATGTTTATAATGATCCGTCGCTCATTGAGGGCAGAATCAAGCTGACCAGCGATCTGCCAGCCGGGACAAAGCGGGTATTCATAAAGATGAACCCGTCACCGATCGGCATTGGCTACGACTTCACGCAGGGTGGGACACTTGAAGAAACTGCTTTCAAGGTTGCCCACGATATGTGGAAGCTCGATGAAAGCAGGCTAGCAGGTATTGAGGCAAAGGGTGTCAAGGACGAAGGTCTCCAGATGCTGCACCAGACCTCACGCAGGTATCTCGACCTTGCCGAAAATGCTAGGAACTCACATGAATACAGCGTGTTTGACTCCTACTGTCGGGCAGCCTGGGGATACGAAGCCAGGGCTTATCCTGGGGTCTCCAAGCTCTCGCAAGATGTAGTTAACGGAGTCATCTTCTATTTGTTCCTGATTATCCCGTTCTCGTTCTTCTGTGAGCGATTGTTCTTCGGTTATCCGACACTTTGGAAGCAGCTCACAGCTTTCTTCTTGATCTTCCTTGCAGTCTGTGGCGTGTTCTACTTGGTGCACCCGGCGTTCCAGATCACTGGCCCGGCTAATGCATTTATTGTATTGCTGGCGTTTGTTATGCTCGCGCTCAGCCTGTTGGTTATTTCGATAGTCTCGGGCAAGTTCGAAGAGCAGCTCAAGCAGATGAACCGTAGTGTGGGCGGCATCCACAAGGCTGACATTGGTCGAATGAGTGTTGCCGCTGCCGCGTTCTCACTTGGGATTTCCAACATGAGACGCCGTAAAGCAAGGACAGTCCTTACTTGCACTACGCTGGTACTGCTGACATTTACCGTGCTATCGTTCACATCGATTCAATCAGTGCTGCGATTTAACAAAATCCCTGCTCCCAAGGACGCTGATACGCATGTATACGATGGAATTATGATCCGAACGCCTATGTGGTCCCCGCTGCAGGAGATAGCATACAGGCTCCTCAAGGACGAGTTCGGCAATGCTGGTAAGCGTGGAAAAGTTTATCCGGTTGCTCCAAGGTCGTGGTTCTTTGGTACTATCCTTGGTGAGCAGTCGTTCTTGACGCTGCGGAATGGCGATGCTTCTTATGATGCCAAGGCCGCGTGTGGGATGACTCCTGAAGAGGTCGATATCATGGACCTCAACACGAAGAACCGTAAGGCGATTCTGGCTGGTGACTGGTTTGGTTACAAAAACGGCAAGCGTGTTCCCGGCAAAGTCGATCCTTATTCGATCATCATTCCGGATGCCGTTGCGACTGCCCTGAACATCAAACCCAGCGATGTAGGTAAAGCAAAAATCGAGTTCGCGGGCGCGAAATATACCGTTGTCGCAATTACCAGGACATCTGTTTATAAGAGGATAAAAGACCTGGATAACGAGCAGCTTACCCCTGTGGACTTCATCATGATGAATAAGCAGAATCAGCAGCAGGGTGGGGATGCCGGGTTCAGGGAATATCAGCACCTTGATCCAAACACAGTGTTTACTATACCTTACGATACACTGATGGGTATGGGTGGCGACATCAGGTCGATCGCGATTAAGTTTGCCTCATTTGAAGAGGTCCAAAAGCAGCTTGACGCCCTTATGCCCAGGCTTGGCCTCAATTTATACGCTGGTATGGACGGTTCTATATATAGGTATAGCTCGATTTCTTCCAGTTCGAGCAAGGGCTTTAGCAACGTCTTTATCCCAGTGCTCATTGCTGCACTTATCGTTTTGAATACGATGCTTGGTTCGGTATACGAGAGAATTCGTGAGATCGGTATATTCAGTGCCATCGGCCTTGCGCCAAACCATATCGCAGTTCTCTTTATTGCTGAATCCATGGTATATGCGAACCTGGGGGCTGTCGCCGGGTATGTATTGGGCCAGACGGCCAGCAAGATACTCTACTCCACCAATGCCCTTCCGGGATTGTATTTGAACTTTTCTTCTATGTCGGCTGTTACCTCCACGCTTGTGGTCGTCGCGGTGGTGCTCTTAAGCGCGCTTTATCCTGCTAGGAAAGCGTCAGAGGTAGCTACACCAGCGGTTGACCGTTCGTGGAAAGTCCCCGAACCGGACGGCGACGATTGGGAGATTATGCTTCCGTTCGCCGTAACTGGCGAGCAGGCTGTTGGTGTCAACGGCTTCCTCAAGGAATGGTTCCAGGCTTATGAAGACTACTCCATAGGTGATTTTGTGACTCAGGGTGTCACATCCGGCGAGTCTGAAACTGAGTATGGCAAGTCGTTCTCTGTTGGTGCAAAGACATGGCTTGCTCCTTTCGACCTCGGTGTGAGCCAGACAGTGGATTTGCATACAATACCCACTGATATGGAAGATGTCTACGAAGTAAAGCTCAAGATCACGCGTGAGAGCGGTGATGTATCAAATTGGAAACGCGTCAACAGACGCTTCCTGAACACGCTGCGCAAGCAATTCCTGATATGGAGAACAATGCGAGCCAGCGAGAGAGAAAAGTACCTTGCGGCAACAACTGCCGAAGATGCGCGTGGCACGGAGACTGCAAAAGTCTAGTCCACCGCCAAATGCAAGACGCACGACTAAATGACGCGAGACGCAAGACGCGCAACGCATTAACGCTAACAGGTGACCACCATTGGCTGAATATCAAGATATAGAAACGGCGCGAGAGTCCCTGGCTGATGTGTCCGGGGAGGACGTCCAGCACCAAAAATTCGAAGACGGCTTTACAATGCGCACGGTTATCGGCGCCTTGTTTGTCGGCTTTGTCATGATGCCTGGTGCAATGTACCTGGGCCTGGTAGCGGGCACCGGTCTTGGAGCGGCGGCGCAGTGGGTTACAATAGTTCTTTTCGCGGAACTGGCGCGCAGGTCGTTCCAGCCACTTAAGAAACAGGAGCTTTATATCCTGTTCTATGTGGCTGGCGGACTTATGGGAGCCGGAGCTGCCGCAGGACTCACTGGCGGCCCGTTCTCCACGCTGATATGGAACCAGTATCTGGTCCAGTGTCCGCAGATAGGCGAACTAGCCAGAGGTATCCCGCATTGGGTCGCTCCACCGGCCAACGATCCTGCTATTGCGCAGAGGACGTTCTTCAGCGCATCATGGGTGATTCCAATAGCACTGCTGGTGCTTTACGAATTCCTTGGCAGGATGATAAGTATCGGTGGTGGATACGTAGTATTCCGCATGACATCAGACGTCGAGCGCCTGCCGTTCCCAATGGCTCCGATTGCAGCCGCAGGCGCAACGGCGCTTGCTGAAGCCGGAACAAAAGAAGAGTCTTGGCGGTGGCAGGTATTCTCCACTGGAACAGTCATCGGATTGATCTTTGGTGTGATCTACCTGTTCATTCCAATTGTGACTGGTGTGCTTTTTGCTGAGCCGGTGAAGCTGATACCAATACCGTTTATGGATTTTACATCCAACACTGAACGGGTGCTGCCTGCGGCGTGGGCTGCGCTATCGGGAGATCTTGCCAATGTGATGGTCGGGTTCGTTATACCGTTCCCGATTGTTATGGGTTCGTTCCTGAGTTCGGTGATATGCCAGATCGGCCTCAACCCTGTGCTCTACAAGCTGGGTATGTTCCCGCACTGGACCTATGGCACCCCGTATCTGCAAACGCAGATGTCTACTACCATAGACTTCTGGATGAGTGTTGGTATCGGGACTGCCCTGGGTATTGGCATGATCGGCATTGCCACAGTGATGGGCACATTCTTCAAAATGAGAAGCCGAGCGGCACGACCTACGATGAGGCGGTCGATACCGGAAGGGCGTGGAGACTGGAATATCCTGCTATCAATTGGAATATGGTTTGTGGCAACGTTGATACAGATATCGGTTGCGCATGTTCTTGTTCCTAAGTTTCCCGTGTGGATCATTGCGGGCTATGGTTTGCTCTACACACCGTTGATTTCCTATACATCTGGCCGACTTATCGGCCTTACGGGTTCCGGTGTCGGCTTCCCGATGATCAGGGAGGCGACCATCATCAAGAGCGGCTACAAGGAGATGGACATCTGGTTCGCGCCGATACCTATGAACGATCTTGGCCCGATGGCGCAGTTCTTCCGCGAGGTCGAGCTTACCGGTACCAAATTTACAAGCATTCTTAAGGCTGAAGGCTTGAAACTCGCGGTTATTCTCCCGACCAGCTTCTTCTTCTGGAGCTTCTTCTGGAAGACCAGCCCAATTCCAAGTGCGCAGTTCCCATTTGTGCAGAAGATGTGGCCGGTCAACGCTACCCTGGCCTCCATTTGGTGGACTGCTAATAAGGCTCGCCTGGAAGATAACTGGCTCCTTAATGCTCTTCGGCCTAATGTGATTTTTGGAGCAGGCGCCGGTACGCTGGTTCTATATGCTCTTTCCAGTATGGCCAAGGTACCATTGCTATTCTTCTACGGGTTTATGGGTGGAATCCAAGGCGCACCGATGACCACCATTCCGATGTTCGGCGGCGCTCTGCTGGGCAGATTCTATTTTCGCAAGAGGTTCGGAGAGGTCAGATGGACCCAATACGCTCCGGTCCTCGTTGCAGGCTTTGGGTGCGGCACCGGCCTTGCCGCTATGACAGGCATTGCAGTCGCTCTTATTATGAAGTCCGTGAACTATCTGCCTTATTAGTTTAATCGCGACAGCGATAAATTGGTTGGAATGTTATAAGGTCATAAAGTCACAAGGTTAGAAAGTCTAAGAGTCAATGCTGGTTGCTTCGGCATCCTGATGCCGAAGCCGCCGGATGCACAATTTGGCGGATATTAGTAAATAACAACCAATTCAGCCGAACGCACTCTAACAGAAGAGAAATACACTAGAACTGCTTCCTTGCGCGACAGTGACGCTTGTGGTTCAATGGATTATGTAATTCATGAAGAGATATAGCTGCAGTTGCGGGATTGGCAGGCTGCAGTTAATAGCTGGTGATTATGGCAAAAAAACTCGCCGCCGTCGGGTGGCAGGGGATAACTCTCAAGGTTCCAGAAGACTGGAGCCTTGTGGGAGTCGATGGAGACGCGAAGAAAGGCTACTTTAGGGTGGATGGCCCTGTTGCTTCCGCGTTGGAAGTAAGGTGGTCGTCCGCGTTGGGTAAAAAGCCGGACCTGCTGGTAAAAGGTCGGGAATATCTCTCCGGGTTGGAGAAGACGCATCGAAAAAAGAGGCTGAAGTTCTCCAGCAAGGTTAAGTTGGATGATGTGGACAGCAACTCGGCTAATTTTGTCTGGCGCTCCGATACGTTGGGGCAGGGGCGGCTGATATACTGCTCGCAGTGTGACAGGGTTATAATCGCGCAGATTGTGTCGGCGCGAGATGATGATATGTCCGGCATTGCCCCAGTGATGCTGGGTTCGATTGTGGACCATCGCGAGGATGGGTGGACAAACTGGGCGTTGTTCGGGCTTGAGTTTGCGGTTCCACCCGGCTATGTGATCAAGAAACAGACTCTGGCATCGGGTTATCTATTGCTGACTTTCCAGCGAGGTAAATCAGCGTTGATCATCGAGCGATGGGGCTTAGCGGCTACATTGCTCAGCACAGATACCATAGAGCAGTGGTACAAAAAAGACGCTGGTCCTGATATCAAGGGCTATCATTATGATTTGACTGAACACGCAGTCGCCGGACACGAAGGCATCGAATTGCAAGGCCGCAGGAGTGGTATCAAGCAGGCTGCTAAAGCCGTGGCAAGTTCATTTACGCTTCATCCATTCCCGGGGCTGATTTCGGGCTATGCGTGGTATTGTGAGCCATCAAACCGTTTGTTCGGTGTGCGTGCTACCCATGTGGACGGCGATGATGTGGCTGAACGAGTCCGCGATACCATCAAGTGTCATAAAGATTAGGAAATTGAAATGAGCGCCATAGGCGATTCTATAAGCAAGTTCGTTCCGCTCGTTCGAAAGAAACCGAAAATCGACCGCAGGCAGGCGTTGGCGGTTATACCGGTGCGAAATCCGGTCATCAAGTGGGAGTGTAAGGGCAGTGAGATCACGCTCGACGTCCCATTGCGTGATGACTGGCTCGCGCGGTTGATCAAACGGCTTCTTCCTAAGATGCCGGGTTCCAGGCATATCGCCCTGGATGAGGTGGGCTCTTATGTGTGGGAGCAGTGTGATGGCGAGCGCAACATAAATTCTGTCGTTGATTCCGTCAGTGGCAATTATAAGCTGACGCGCAGGGAGGCGGAAGCATCTGTTACGATGTTTCTCCAGACCCTTGCAAAGAAGAACCTTATCGGCCTTATGTCCCCTGGAGGCAAGAAGAGTGTCAAAGGCAACCGTAAATAACCCTACTATTGGGAGACAGACGCAGCTTCCATTCCGACGCGCATTTCAGATTGCTCTGGATAGCATGAAAGCCAGGTTCGGGCGTTCGATCGTCACGGCAAGCGGCATTTTTCTGGGTATTGCGTTCCTTACAACAGTGCTTACCCAATCTTTGTTGCAGTGGCCGCTGCCTGAGAAAATTGCGCCTGGAACGTTCATGCTTGATGGACAGGTGAATGGTCTCGGAGAGTTTTCTGCATGGAAATCGATCAGCGTCGATGAAGGGATCAAGGCGGGCATTTCCCGTACCGTTATCGAGCGCGTTTCATCAGGCAGCAAGACATTCAGTCTCACTGCTATTGCACAGGGTATTGCCGATGCCAAGAGGGCAGACCGTAATCTGGCTCGGGTTAAGTCAGAATCCAGAAGCCTGAAGAAGGTTGACAAGAAGCTCTATGAAGTTACAACTGGTGATCGAGACCTGAGTCTTGGTGAGGCTAAGAAGGCCGGAGTGCCGTGGGGTATGATCAAGCACATCGCTGGTGATGCAAGCACAATAAAACAGAGCGCGCTCGCAGCCGAGATAGCCAAGCAACCTTATTGGGTCTCACTCTGGACCAGCCGGGCTAAGCGATACGCTATTTTCAAGACTGTGCCCTCAAGTGCCATTACGACGTTGGACAAACGATACGCGCTCACGCTGGCTGACGCCCTCAAGCAAGCCCGAGGTCCGAGCAAGGATGCTGATATGAAGAGCGTGATGATCGTAAATCACAATGGCCGCAGGATCCTGGCGGACTTCACCAAAGATAATACAAATGCGGGTTCCATCCGGCTGGCCGATGGCGACAATGTGCTGGTGCCGGACAGGAACGTAAGATACCGCACCTATTGGCTCGTGATAATGTCGCTGCTGGTCTGCAGCGTAGGCATCACCAACAGCATGCTTATGTCCGTCACCGAGCGCTTCAAGGAAATTGGGACAATGAAGTGCCTTGGTGCCTTGGACAAGTTTGTTGTTCTCCTGTTTATGCTTGAATCCGGTATGATGGGCATTGTCGCATCCATATTTGGCTGGTTGATCGGATTTGTTTTGATGGTGGTTATGGCGGGCTTCTCCCGAGGATGGGCGGTGCTTGCAACTCTTAGTCCTGCTGACGTGTTCAAGATGTTCTTTGAAGCCGTCGGGATAGGGCTGTTTATCACTATTGTGGCTACAATCGCACCGGCGCTTCGCGCCGCTAATATGCCCGCGGCTATTGCTCTGCGGGCCGAGATATAGAGTCAACTGATCCTTTACATCGTTGCGAGGTGACAATATATAATGGCAACGGCAACTGCTCCTAAGAGAGAATATGTCGTCCGCACTAAAGACCTTATCAAAGAGTTTACAATGGGCGGCCAGACCCTTCAAGCGTTGAAGGGCATACAACTCGACATCTACAAAGGTGAGTATATATCGATAATGGGCCCGTCCGGGTCGGGTAAGTCCACGCTCTTTAATATGGTTGGTGGATTGGATAAGCCATCGTCGGGTTCGGTGTTCATCAATGACGTCGACATGGCTCAGCTCGACGCTCAGGAACTGGCCTACCTCCGCTGCCGCACTATCGGCTATATTTTCCAGAGTTTTAACCTGATTCCGGTTATGACGGCGTTGGAAAACGTGGTGCTTCCTACGGTCTTTGCAGGTACCCCGCAGGATGAGGGTATCGAAAGAGGCATGGAACTCCTGAGGCTGGTTGGCCTTGGTGAGCGGTTCCATCACAAGCCGACTGAGCTTTCAGGTGGACAGCAGCAGCGCGTCGCCATTGCAAGATCGCTTGCCAATAATCCCGCGATTATCCTCGCCGATGAGCCGACAGGCAACCTTGACCTCAAGACCGGCAAGGAAATTATCGCACTCCTGAGAAAGCTCAACAGGGAGCAGGGAGTCACCATCATCTCCGCCACGCATGACCTCAAAATGCTCGACATTTCAGACCGTATCGTATGGATTCGCGACGGCCGTGTGGAGAGGATTGAAGAGAGGGCAGACGTCCAGCTCAAGGTCGGTGAGATGGAAAGCGAAGACGAATAAAACGGTTACGCGATCTTCTTAACGCTTTGACGTTGTATCAGCGTGCCGGGGTAAAGGGTAGTGATTGCTTCCTTTATGCCCGTTCTTATTTGGTCTATCAGCATCTCCGTGGCTTTTCGGCCCATGTCGTGGAGCGGCTGAGACACTGTTGTGAGGTTGGGGCTGGACCATCGTCCGGCCTCAATGTTATCGAATCCTACAATGGATATATCTTCGCATACACGGATCTTCTGCTCGCGTAGTGACTCCATTGCTCCCAACGCCACATAGTCGTTGGCACAAACTATGGCAGTCAACTCCGGTGCTTCTCTTATAATATCCAAAGCACATGTCCGACCGGCGTTCAGGGTGCTTTCAGTTCCATGTTGTATCCATGCAGATTTCCACTTTATGCCGGCTTCGTCGAGTGCCATCTTATAACCCTGCTCCCGACGCCTGGATGTCCATAATGCAGGTTGCGCCTTAATCAGCCCGATATTGCGATGCCCATTGTCAATCAGGAGTTTCGTGAGCCTGTACACGGCCTGCACATCATCCACATCTATGCACGGACATGGTAGATCGGGAGGAATGCTGCCCACAACTACTGATGGCAAATGTGAGGTTTTCAGCCATGGAATGAAATCGCCAATCAGGGTGGGAGCGATTACAAGTATACCGTCCATTGATCCATCTTCACATGTGGATCTGATCTGGTTTATTGTGGAATCTTTTGTGAGGACAATTCTTATCTGATAATCTTCAACTAGGGCATGTTCCAGAAAACCATCCAGGATGCCACTGATGTAGGCGTTGCGGGTGAATACACCATGTGTTTCTTCTTCTATGGCAATACCGAGGGTGTTGGTTCTGCGAAGTACCAGGCTGCGAGCGGCGTGGTTCGGCTGATAACCGCAGGAGTTTATAGTATCCCACACACGCTGTGCCGTTTCCGTTGAATAAAGACCATCCTTGCCGCGTATTACATTCGAGACAGTGGCAACAGATACATTTGCCAGTGCGGCTACATCCTTAATAGTTACAGTATGTTTGCCCACAGGCATCCTCCAAATCTGATCACGAATAACGCAACCTCATGCTTATTTAACCACCTGCTATGCATCCTGTCAAGTTTAAGATACGCGATTGTTCTACAACTTTTGCGCATCAATCTCGTGTATAATATTCCTCGGAGCTAGTCTCTGATATTTATTGTATGGGAAGTAGAAATGGATATACAGCTTTGGCAATGGATATACGGAGCAGCAGCAGCGCTGTTGGTTGGTATATCGAAGACGGGGATGCCTGGTGCGGGCATACTGGTAGTGACGATCCTTGCGATGGCATTCGGCGGTTGGCAAGCCACCGGCATTATGACTCCCATGTTGATCTTCGGAGATGTATTCGCGGTGTTGTGGTATAGGCAGCACGCCCAGTGGGACAAGCTGGTGAAACTGTTCCCGTGGGTGGCTGCGGGGATGATTGCGGGTATGATATCGCTGTGGTTGGTAGGTGAGTCGAAGAGCACCAAGGACATCCTGGGCATAGTGATCGGGGTTATGGTGCTTGGAATGCTTGCGCTTCATATACTTAAAGGCCGATTCGGCGACAAGCTTACCCCTCAATCCAAACTCGGAGTCCTTGGCACAGGTGCCGTGGCAGGGTTCACCACAATGGTCTCAAACGCTGCTGGCCCGGTTATGTCCATTTATCTTGCCGGTCTCAAGATGCCTAAGCGGCAGTTCATCGGTACCCTGGCCTGGTTCTTTTTCATTATGAACCTGAGCAAGGTCCCCGTATACGCCGTTTTAAGCAGGCTGCACCCTGCCAAGCCGATGCTGACTGTTCATGGTTTGTTGATCGACCTGATGCTGCTCCCGGCTATTCTGGTTGGTGTGTTTATTGGAAAATGGATGCTCCTCAGAATATCCCAACGTACATTCGAAACTGTAGTGTTGCTACTCGCGGGCGCAGCCGCAATCAAATTAATTATATCCTAGCTCACGAAAGGCACCTACTGAGTTTTGGCAATTGATGTAATCGGTTAGCACTACCTGTCGAGCAAAAAACTCTCCCGGAGATTTACGATTATTGCGCTTGCTCTGATCGGAATGCCGGGTTGATATATAAATAACCGAAAATCTTTAGCGGTTAAAAGATGAGCTTCCTGGGTAACAATACGAAGGTAGTCAAACTCGTTCAACCAGGGGGATACCATCAAATGCAGAAACTCTACACCGCTACCGCGACAGTCACCGGAGGTCGTGAGGGACACGGCAGGACATCGGACGGTAAAATAGATGTTGACCTTTCTCTACCAAAGGAACTCGGCGGACCGGGAGGGGAGGGGACTAATCCCGAGCAACTCTTCGCGGTTGCCTACGCAGCCTGCTTCCTGGGTGCTGTCAAGCTGGTTGCTCAGTTGCAGAAGAAAGACGTTGGAGACGCCAGTATTACGTCCAATGTCAGTGTTATCCCTGATAATGGCGGCTGGAAGCTGGCGGCAGAGCTTCACTGCAAGCTTCCTGGTGTCAGTCAGGAAGAGGCGGAAGTGATAGTGAACAAAGCCCATCAGGACGTCTGCCCTTATTCTAAAGCCACCAGAGGCAACATAGACGTAGCACTGATCGTGGAATGAAGATATGCATTGGGGAACGGAGTGTGAACTGCGTTCCCCAATGTAAGGCTAAAGCTCCTGAAGTAAATCCAGGGTCGCATCCTCAAGGGAGCTGACTACTACATTAGCAAGCGAGAAATCGCCATCGTGAGTGGTTCCTGTGGGCACCGCAATGCACTTCATACCAGCACGATGCGCCGCCAAGACTCCCCGCGGACTGTCCTCGAATACCACGCAGTCTTTCGGTTTTACTCCGAATACTTGTGCAGCTTTGATATAGCCATCGGGATCCGGTTTAATGGCGCGCACATCTTCCCATGTCATCACGTGGTCGAAGTATGGCAGAAGATTGTATTTGCCCATGATAACGTCTAGTGATTGTTTTCCAGCCGAAGTCACCAGTGCGGTGGGTATGCCTTCAGCCTTTAGCATTTCAAGCAGCCTGATTGTCCCAGGCATTATCTCGAGATGCTCTGACATAAGCTTCTTTGTGTGAGCCATCTTACGCTTGAAGACATACTCCCAGCGCTCTTTATCTCCGCCTAATGAGTAAAACAGTTCTCTTACTGACAATTGGCCGATGATTATATTTTGCCTATATACTTCAGTAGTCAGAGTAAGCCCCACCTCAGAGAACGCACGAATATAGCTTTCAATGTGCCAAGGCTCGCTGTCCACCAACACTCCGTCCATATCAAACAAGACCGCCGCAGGCCTCGTTAACTCTTCCATTTTATTACTGCACTCCAAAACTAATCCCCCGCTAATTCCAGTGCCCGCATTCTAAACTCCATAGGTGGGCAGCAATATACTATCCTCAATCGACCTGTCAGCCACAGGTGGTTTCGCAGACGTTTCACCGAGGCGCTTTCCAGCGCACAGTCACCTATGATGATCACGCGTCCCTCTGTATGCGGGTCGACTTCGGGGTCTTTGCCGAAGACAATAGTCACGGGCTTATTGGGGTCCAGGGCATTTTCTTCAACCAGCCTATCTATCCCTCGCCGTATATAATAACCGCATCCCCGGCAGTAATCTCCCGCCCGCACATGCAGCCCAGGGAAACGCTCCTCACATATTTCCACATCAGGTAATGCGAAATTGTGTACAACTTCGTTCAAGTTTATACCGGTAATCTTTATCAACCCTCTGTCACCAACACCCAGCCCCTGCTCGTTCGCCAGCCGGGTGGTATCTACCTCCAAGTTGCTGATTCCCATCACCGCCTCGGCTGTCGCATCTACCGCCACAGTGTCCGAACCGGCAATAATCAGCTTGGTTTCCACCACTCGCCCCATATTCGCGTGATCTCCCTCCTGGCCCCTGACGCCGTCTATAACAGTGAGCGACGGCTTGTGGTAGCGGAGTATGTCGACCAGCTTTTGTGATATTCGGTGGTAGTCGTGAGCGAAGAGTTTGTCATCATCAGAGATTGTCCCATGCAGATTCTTAATGCCTAATGTTGTTAATGTTAAGCTATGATTCTTTAACACAGGAACGTTGATCAGAACCTCAGCCTCATAAATCGTCCTGGGCACGCGTGCCTTCTTCAACACCACTGCATCCGGCGAAGAAACCTCCACAAACTCGTCTTCTTCCAGATAAACAATCTCAGCGTCATTATCGATTGCGGCCTTATCCATCCCAACAGCTTCAAAGCAAGCCCGCGTGCTGCTGCCGTTCTTACGAAACAACGCCGTAGATATGCTGCGCCCCTCGGCGACAGTCACCTTGCTAGCTCCAGCATCCTTTGCAGCCCTGATCAGCGCCGCGATAACCCGTGGGTCAGTGGTGGTTGGAGCAGGGGAGGGGCAGTAGACATTAGGCTTGAGCACTACACTCTTGCCCGCGCACAACGTCTTAAAATCACACGCCAACCCCACAGCCTCCCGCACGGCTCGTTCAATGGATTGTGCACTGTCTATATCTTCTACTTGTGTGATTGCCACAAGCGGCTTATCTGTCATGAGATAATTCCTTTCATAATCGTGCAAACGACACGTGCGGTTTGCCCTTCTTCGATCAGTGGCAGCACGTTTCCGTCTACAGATTTCCCATCTACCTCAAGCTGGACCGCGCCCTTCTGTAGGTGGTTCGGGTTCTTTACTTCTATATTGTATGTTGCGCCCCGGAAGCGGCGGGTGACCTTGTAGCCGTCCCATGAATCCGGGATGCAGGGGTCGATCATCAGGCCGTTATAGGTCGGGCGGACGCCGAGGATGTAGTCCAACGCGTCTCTGAACATCCAAACGCCCGAGCCCGTGAGCCACGAGTGGCTGGCTTGGCCGAACGTTGGATGATCATCGCTGGTGACATACTCTGAATAAACATACGGCTCCATCTTATACACATCCGGGTCATGGGCCTGGACCATGGGCAGCGTCTTTCGATAATAGTCGTACGCACGGTTTCCGTAGCCATAAACGAGGTTGCCGAGTATGGCCCAGGCTGCGACGTGGTTAAAGATTGCGCCGTTTTCTTTCTTGCCGGGCACGCATCTCGTGGCAAGTCCTATACCCTCATCAAGCTGTGTATAACTTGGGGATAAAATCTTTGGCCCACGCGAAGTTATGCACAGCTTGTCTGCTGAATCGAGTGCGAGTTTAGCTCTCTCGCCCTCAGCCACACCTGAAATCACCGCCCAACTCTGCGCGTTCCAGAATATCTTGCCCTCTGGGTTGGTGTGCGGCCCGATCACTCCGCCGTCGTCACGTATCCCCCGAATATACCATTCACCGTCCCAGCACCGCTCATTAAGTGCCTGCTTTACCAGGTCATATTCCTGCCGGTAACGTTGAGCTGATTCAACGATGTAATCCGCGCACGGGCAGGACGTCTCACTGCAGATGTGGTCCAGCAGTTCAGCCGTCTCTCTGAGGATGTAGCACAGGAAATGCGCCACCCACACACTCTCTCCGATGCCCTTTCGCCCGACGTAATCCAGCGTGTCGTTCCAGTCCCCAGGTCCGAACTTCGGCAAGTGATTCTCCGTAAGCTGGCTGAGCACATAATCACACGCTCGCATCACGTGGTCCAGCACATCGGCCTCGTCACCGTCCTGAAACGGCACCACGTTCATCAAGTAGCTGAGGTCGCCGGTCTCCTTTATGTAGTTGATGATCGCAAGAGGTATCCACAGTGGCGTGTCCGAGTGGCCGGTCCTCTCGCCATGCCCAGTGAGCTTGAAATAATTATGCAGTGTGCTGCCGTCTTGGAACTGGTGTGATATCACTTCCAGCAACCTATCCGCCACCGCCTTTGGATCGCTCAAGATCGGTCCCATTGTGTCCTGGCACTGATCCCTCATCCCGACTCCGTAGAGCAGGCCACCGTGGTAGTAACCGGCGTTGCGGTTGCAGTTGAATGTCACCCAAGTCTGCCGCTTGCCCCAGATGTTAATCATCCGGTTCAAGTCCTCATCAGGAGTCTCGGCTGTGACTGTGGACAGATACTTCTCCCAATACGCTTTCACCCCGTTCAGCGCTTTGTGTGCCGCCTGAGGCGAGCGATACTTCTCGATCAACGGAAGCGCCTTCTCCCTGTAACCTTTCGCCTCCACACAGCCCATCAACACCACAAACTCGATTTCCTGCCCGGCCTCCAGCACGATCTCACTCTGCAGCGCTGCGCATGCGTCCCCGGCAGTAATATCCGTATTTCCCAGCACGCCGTTTTCGATCCCCACAGGGTTCTGCTCGCTTCGCCACGGTCCGATAAACCCATCTTTCAAACTATCCCAAGACTGAACCTGCAGGTCGCTGGTAAAGACCACATACCTGTCCCAAGCCTGATTCGGCTGCTCAACGGACACCCCTTTGTGGGTCACCCAATAATTCTTGGTGGCATAAATGGCGTTGTCTTCGCGGTTAAAGTTAACGATGTTGAAGTGCTGATCGTTGGGCTGATTAATAAGGTCCACCAGCGCATGCCCGAGGCACATCTCCACATACGAGTAAACGCCCAGCTTCCTGGTCGCATCCCCCTCGTTTTTGACCTTAACCAGCCAGATCTCGAGGTCATCATCCAGCGGCACGGTATAAGTGATCTCACTTCTGATCCCACGGTAAAGGGTCTCGATCTTCTCATAACCCATCCCAACATGGCACTTATACTCGTCAGGCTTATGCGCCGTAGGCTGCCAGGAAAGGCTCCAATACTCGCCGCTGTCCGCATCCTTCAGGTAAACATATCTCCCCGGTCTGTCCCATGGCAGCGAGTTATACCGAAACCGAGTAATGCGGCTGTCCCTGGGGTCCATATAATAACTAAACCCCCCGCCCACGTTAGAAATCAGCCCAAAATAGCGCCCATTGCCCATATAATTCACCCAAGGCGCAGGTGTATCCGGCCGGGTGATAACAAACTCTCTAGCTTCATCGTCAAAGTATCCATACTTATCCAGAGCCATTTCAGCCTCCGTTGATTATTGCTTCCGCCGCGATTGTATCACGAGGTGTGGGGATTGCTCAAGGGTGGGGGTGAATAAATGGCGACCTAACGGTGTCGGTGTTCCGGGATTTCCGCTTCGCTCAGGCCTGCTGATCAAAGCCAATTACGGGGCAACTCCAAAGCATCCGTTATAAGAGCATCAATGCCTCTTTCTAACTCAAGAGCATGCTTGCCACAAGGTTGCGTGCAACCTCGTAATGGATCGTCATGCTCATCGAAGTAGCGTGGCGGTCGGGCAGTATTCATGAAACAGTGATTCGGTAGAATGTCATCTTTGGTAAGTGGCATTTGAGCGACCGTTTCACATATTCCGGATCGCCAGCCACTTCTATCCGTAAGAATCGGTGGAATCAGCAGGTTGTTCTTGTCCAAGCGTGGAATGTCTGTTTTGTCTTTTGCGAATGCATTGTATATATAGACCAGATATACCAGGCCGCCAAGTATTGAAGCGTCTGCCTTGATGACCCGTCCGAACACGTATTCGCGTCCGTGAGGCTGCACCACGAATATGTCACCGGGCCTTATCCTAGCCCTGCTCGGTTTGATGACCCTACAGTTTGAAGCTCTCGTTTTCACATTCGTGAGAATCACTTTTCCAAAGATATAATGTCCCTTGATCGGCTCACCTACAAAAATTTGTCCAGGCTGCGGCATTTCCGCGCGCACATTGATGAACTCGCGTAGATTCATCTCGCCATTCATTAGTGAAATTCCAAGCGCATTACTTATTGCTTTATCCACACTCTCCACGGAATATATGCGTGACTCTCCAATAGGTTCTCTAGGTATTTCGACTTCATTGAGGTATTCGTCATAGCACTTGTCCAGAAATATGTCATAGAAGCAGTGTTTGGGTAACAGCGTCTTCTCATTCAGAGGTTCATAACCAACTGGTATAAACCGCCACCTACCCCATATGTGTGGATCGACCTTCATAGGTGGAAGAAGAAGCTCATCTTTCCTGAGTGTCGGTATATCGGCCTTTGATTTGTACAATCCCTTATATATATAGATCAGGGCGCTATACTCATTTATGAGGAAATCATCGGCAATATTCATAGTAGGTATTCCTCGCACGCTTGCAGAACTCACTTAGTCTTCCTAGCGCAGAAGATGCTTGTAGCCATTCAGTATTTCGGGATTTCCGCTTCGCTCAAATCCTGAAATACCTTCAAGACGGATGTCTGATGATTACAATCTCGTCGTCCGGATTGCGTATCCAATGCCTAAGCAATTCTTCCCTATCATCGAACCACCGGTGCGTGTGTCCCTGTGCGCGCAGATTGACAAGTAGTTCCAGCAGAAGCTGACGATACTCCCGATAGGCGTTTCTGTGATCTACTTCATTCCCTGAGCAGTTTATCCCCTCGTCGATATATGAACCGGCTCCGCCCCAAAAAGTATTACTTACTAGCTCTTCGATTGCCTTCGCTTTATCAGTGGTCAACAAGCTGATAACGCTCTCAATATCATCAGCGCGCTCGGTATCCCGTGGGTGGCCTGTTCTTCTCAATAGTGATGCAAGCTGACTAAGTACAACTGTGAGTTGCTGAATTTCTGCATTTGAATCGTCTTGCAATGCGATACCTCCGAGGCTAGCTCTGATATTTTTTTCTCTACCCCTTAATCCCCGTCATAACAATCCCCTGCACGAAGTACTCATTGTTCTGGGATTTGAGGAGCGAAGATTAAGGTTGGTTAACGCAGATTACTGTTCATCCGCTCCGGAAATCCCGAAATACCTTCAACAACGCATCACGGATCAGTAATTTATCCCAAGGATGACTTTTTCTGCATGATTGTTTGGCCCCATGAACAGGTAGATCATGTATGGATAATGCCCATATACCAACACCCTAGACTTAATTATTCTAGGCATTGGAGACTGAGGAACATAATTATCAGCCCATTTTTGAAGCTCAATGCTATCTCTTATTACCAGCTTAGGTTTACCTTGTTTTTTGATAATAATAGATTCAGAGGCGTGAGCAGAAGCCAACTTGGTGAATGGCGCCAGGACTCTATAGCGATCATATATGCCATAAAATCTGATTGCAGTTGGTATGAGTGAAAATAGAAACAGGACGAGAAGGACAATAGACAGCAGTCTTAAAATGTTGCGCATATTCTTTTTACCATATCCTGATTAGGTGTAGAGTTTTCGGTGTTGCAGGATTAGAGGAGTAGGTCGTTACGCTCTGTGTCGCTCCTCAAATCCAATCTTTATATCTAAACATAAGAATCCCCGTAATAATGAAACAAGATGCGTAAGCGTAGCCGAATATATAGTAAAGAGTCTGTGCGGATGTAATCTTCATTGCTTGTGAAATACACATAAATAGACTGGCACAAGTAATTAGAGCACCGATGATTCTACGATGTCGACTAAGTCTGTTCCACGATCGTATAGCTAGTGTTATTAGAAATGCAGCTGCTATGATATATATCACTAGCATTACCACATCTGCAGTGTTCGCCTTCTCAAGTAATCCAAGCATCATCTAGCTCCTTCTACACCTCTTCTCGCAGTCAAGTTGCGTCCTCTACCCCTTAATCCCCGTCATAACAATCCCCTGCACGAAGTATTTCTGCGCCAGGAAGAAGATCACCAGCACCGGCAGCAGGACTACTGTGGATGCAGCCATAAGCGAGACTATGTCTACGCCCCACACGTCCGCGAAAGTCGCGAGGCCCAGGGCCAGGGTGCGTTTGTCGACTGAGTTCAGGTAGATCAGCGGCGTGAGGAAGTCGTTCCAGTGGGCGACGAATGAGAATACTACCACGCTTATCAGCGCCGGTTTGGAGAGGGGCAGCATTATCTGCCAGAAGATACGGAACTTGCCGCAGCCGTCTATCTCCGCGGCTTCCTCCATCTCCACTGGCATCGTCAGGAAGAACTGCCGCATCAGGAAGATGTAGAACGCATTTCCGAACCACGACGGGATGATCAGCGGCAGCAGGGTGTCGTACCAGCCCAGGTTTTTGAAGATGATGAACAGCGGGATGCTGGTTACCATTGCGGGGAGCATCATTGTGCTCAGCATGAGCACGAACAGCGCGTCCTTGCCCGGCGCTCTCAGCCTCGCGAACCCGAATGCTACCAGCGAGCTCGACAGCGCCCCGCCCAGCACCGCCAGGAATGTCACTATCAACGTGTTCATCGCATATTTGCCGAACGGCATGAGCGTGAGTGCGATTCGGTAGTTGTCCCACTTAAACTGACTGGGCCACAGCCTTATGCCCGGCTGCGCTACCTGCTCCGGGGTGCTCAGGGAGACGGTCAACATCCAGAGCAGCGGGATCACGAACAGCGCCGCACCGGCGAGTATCAGCAAGTATTTTAGACCTGTAACAAATGTTTTCATAGCTATTTCTTGCCCTCGTAATACACCCAGCGCGATGCGCCCTTGAGGTGGACCAGCGTTACCAGCAATACTATTAACAATAGAATCCATGCCATAGCAGACGCATATCCCATCTTGAGCCACTCGAACCCGTTTTTGTAGAGATAAAGCCCATAAAACATTGTCGAGTCCTCCGGCCCGCCGCCGGTCATCAGGTATGCCTGCGTGAACATCTGCAGCGCGGCGATTGTGCCTACTACTAACTGATAGAATATCGCCGGGGATAACAGCGGGAGAGTGACGGATTTGAACGCCTGCCACGATGTCGCTCCGTCCAGTTTCGCCGCCTCATAAAGCTCCTCGGGAA
This sequence comes from bacterium, assembly GCA_021373255.1. Classification (GTDB taxonomy): domain Bacteria; phylum Armatimonadota; class UBA5829; order UBA5829; family UBA5829; genus UBA5829. The sequence continues at coordinate 689 of JAJFTD010000123.1, read as the reverse complement.
CCCCCTGCAGCGCCGCCAGGTAGACCACCATCGCGCCGCCGACTCCCCAGAAACCCATTATGATAAACGCGGGCATCGCCCATGCTGGGTCCAGCAGCCACCCTGGAGGGTTCGCCCATATAGCGTGCCAAGCGAAGTGCCCATTGGCGAATCCAGGCAGCACATTTAGTATAAGCAGCTTGTTCAGTAGGCCCGTGGTCGGGTTGAACATGAACAGCCACAGCATCGACGTCGCCACGCCGGATATTACCACCGGCAGGTAGTATACCGTTCTGAAAAGCCGAATACCGAATACTTTGAGGTTCATCAGCACGGACACGCCCAACCCGCCGACAATCGCCAGTGGAATGCTGAACGCGGCATAGTAAAGCGTGACCCCGAGCGATTTGAAGAACCTTGGGTCGCTGAAGATCAGGTCCGTGTAATTTCTGATCCCTACAAAGTGAGCAGGGGACAATGTGTCCCATTTGCTGAAGCTAATGACCAGGGATGCAAGCATTGACCCGAGAGTCAGTAATAAAAACCCGATCAGCCACGGGGCGATGAACAGGTAGAACTGCTTCGCTTCGCGCCGTTCGATTGTGCTGTGGGCTGTGTGCTTTCTCACATATCCTGTCATTGCCACCGCACCTAAAACCAGCGCCAGCACAGCCAACACGCCCAACACTTTCCACGGCACTTCGGGGAGG
>JAJFTD010000107.1 GCA_021373255.1 bacterium | reverse complement strand
ATCTGGATCGTATTTGAAACTAATCTCCGCGATTTCCTGGACATCTTTGGGGTGGAACCACACCGTGTCATTGCCGCACTCAAGCTCGCAGCCCATCAGCGCCGCAATCACGCCCGGGCCGAAGTTGGGCCAGATGCTTGGGAATCCGTCTCCAACATAGTCCATCGTGGAAAGATCGTAGTCCCAACGGTCCACTATCTCTTCTGCCGGTATTGACAGATCATAAAATGCTGTAAACGCATAACTCGGCAGTTTTGGCTCGGGACGTCCCGGGTCACGGCCCGGAACAGCACGTTGCATCAATGGGCGATCAAGTTCACCAGCCCACCATTTACGGGCGTTCTCCTTCACGCCCACCCATCGCTCGCGGCTGAAAGCGATACTCATCTGTTAACTTCTCCTATTTCGAATAATGGTAGTGGCATTGTATGGCGTGATGTCTCTTCTTCCTGCGAAGACGAGTGCTGGGCGTAAGCTCACACCCAGCTATCCCGCATTATTCACAAGATGCGGATACGACAAGCATTACTGGCGTATCCGCAATCTTATCACGAATAATGCGGGTGAACATCAAGTTAAGAACGCCCAGCACCCGAATAATCGGACTATTGATCATAGCGACAGAAGTGTTGAATCGCGGACATGATCAAACGCATCCCTGTAAGTCGCGATCCATTGTTGATGGAACCGGCAGTAGCGAATACCAGTCCCCTATGCTCTCGTGACATTTCAAAGTCACGGAACAGTTCGCCAAGCATCTCCTCTTCTTTGTTTCGGCTGAATGTGAATGGCGCCAGTTGGCCGAAGATGACAGCATTCGGTATGTGCTCGCGTATTTCTGCGGCGGTTACTGTGGGGCCGAAGTTGACGCCGGTCATGTTCAAAGAGCCCAGCAGAGGCAGCAGGTGAGCCATTGCCGAGTCGGAATGCTGGAATCGTCCGTCTCCCTGGTTGGGCGAGAAGCGCTCGAATATGGCCTTGAGTATCGGATAGCCGAAGAACTCATACATATCAGGTGTGAGCAGGTAGCAGTTATCATCCGCGAACCCAAATCCGCGTCTGGCTGTTTCGGGAGTTAACCCGGCCTCTTCATCCAGCACCTGTGCTATACCCAGCATTGCTTTCAAAATCGCATCACGGAACCGGGCCGCCAGGTCTGGATTGTCCATAATCAAGAAAATAAGGTTCTCCACACCATATACGGAAGTTGCAAACGTTACCGGTCCGCGCTGCCCACGGTAGCACGGTGGCTCTATACCCAGAGCCGTAAGTCGTGCTTTTTCTTCATTCCAGTTGTCCGGCAGAAGGAAGCTGCGCAGGTCATCCAGACGCTGGTCCACTCGATCCAGCAGAGCTTTAAGCTCGTCCTCGTTGTGAGCGGACTCCTTCAGCCACCACGACCACGTGCCGGGAACCCAAATATTTTCGGCTTCAAATATATCTGCCAGCGACTTTGTCCCAGGCCATGCCTTAGATCTATCTGAACGCTGCTCAGATAATAGTCGTCGACCTACTATTCGCTCGGATATATCGTTATAGGCTTTATTAAGCTCAAGCCGCCAATCTTCATCATTATCGTAACGCCAGTAGTCTTCAGCTATGCCCAATTCGTCATAGACGCATTCGCCACTCATCATAACGCCAAGTGGCAACTGGGGTATATTCTTGCCGAATGGATTCGCATTTGCAATCTTCTGATCTTCCCAAAAGCGGTCCAGGTCTACCGGCGCAAGCCCATCGTTTGCACGTGTCTGCGTCAGAAGCCATTCTATCTGCTGCTGCCGCTCGTTAGGTTCTGCTGACATCTGTTGCTCCTTTATTTGCTTATCATTCTATGTTATGGATACTCGTTATGTAAACGGTTCCATAATGCTCACTACGTGCAATACCCACATGGTTCCTTTGCGAATTTACCTCTTCTTGGAAAACATAGGTATTACTGAGCCTGATTTCGCAATAGTTGCACATAAACCGTCGTAAGTGCGGCCTACTTTTTGGTTTGGGCATATAATTCAACTATCAGGTTACTTTGCTGCAGGTGGGCTGTCAATAGCTCTGCAAAAAAGATTATAATGTTTTCGGAGGGACACTAAATTGGACTACTCGCAACTCGCCACTGAACTGGCGGCTCATATACGCAAGATCGTAAGACCCCGCCTGGGAACTCCTGAGGCTCGGACCGTCGAAGGCACCGCTAACAGTGGGGATGCTACGTTCAACATAGATGTTCTCGCAGAACAAGCTGTGGTGGATTATATCAAAGCCAACAACCTCAATGTCGCCTATTATACAGAGGATGCCGGTCTGCGCGAGTTCGGCACACCCCAAGCCACTCTCATTATCGACCCCATAGACGGCACCCGGGGTGCGATGGCGGGGTTTGAGTGCTGCGTAGTGTCGGTCGCGGTTGCGGATTACAAGCACGATGTCTGCATGAGAGACGTCCGCGCCGGGTGCATCCATGAACTCAAGGACGACAGAATATTCGTGGCTGAGAGAGGGCAAGGGGTCAGGATAATCGAAAATGGGTGTGAACGCAGCATCTTAAAATCCACATGCACACAGATCGAGAAAGCCGGGTGGGCTGCTGAGATTGCCGGTAGGCCCGCATCGATGATAATGCGTGTGATAGGCAAGGCAATTGACGCATCCAGCATACGCGGCGGCTTCTTCATCATCAACAGCAGCGCCTACTCCCTCACGCGGCTGGTCACCGGTCAGTTGTGCGCTCTGGTAGATGTAGGCGGGCGGCTTCTCGCTGACGTTGAAGAAACCAAAGAAGCATTTATGGAAGCCGGGTTCGGTGCAGTAGTCGGCTTGTTCCCATACGACTTCGCCGCAGCCGCACTGATCGCCGAAGAAGCCGGGTGCACAATCACCGATGCCTACGGCCAACCGCTGGACGATGTGCGCCTTCTGGACAGCTCAGCCAAAAACATCCAGTCCATAATAGCAACCTGTACCCCTGAACTCCATGCTCAATTTATGGACTCCATAGAAGAAGGTTTCAGCGGGTTCGAGAAGCTGTGGTCGAATATGGATGCCCGCCGGCTGCAGTTTGGCTAACCGGGAAAATGGCCTGTGACCTCGAACATGCTCCTGACTGGTTCATCCGAGAGATATGGCCTGAGTTTGGCAAATGATTCGGCTATCAGTCCTACGTCAGCAGCGCCCACCGCGTATTCTCTGGTTTCGTAGAGCCCGATGCTGATCACGCGCCCTGTGGCCTGGTCTGTAAGCATATAAGCGCCCTTCCAGCCAGGCAGTTTGGTGAATGGCGGTACCATTTCTTCATTCCAGGCCTTTATGGCGTTGTCGATCTGCCCCGGTTGGATGGTGAATTGCATAACTCCTGCGTACATAATTGCTGCCCTCCCAGATTATGATTGGAAAGGTTATACCCACACTTAGTGGGACAGCTACCCAGGCACGACTGTTGAAAATGTCAGCTTCGGGTTCTTCTCAGCAGTTCGTGAGAGAGCCCAATCACCATCGAAAAGCACTGCTGCTCGACCTTCGGGGTCTTCTACCAGGCGGCTGCCGATAGTGAGTGACATTTTGGTTATATCTTCATCGCTGCCTTCGACCCACCGCGCATACTTCATATTACTTGGCTCAAAGACCGTGTCCACGTTATACTCGCTCTTCAGACGGAACTGGATAACATCGAACTGCAACCTGCCTACCACGGCTATAATCGGCTCACGGGTCGATCCGGCGCCTGCGGGGTAGAAAAGTTGAACCGCGCCCTCCTGCTTGAGCTGATCAAGCCCGGTTCTGAACTTCTTGTGGGCTGATGGGTCCGGGCATCGCAGCGTACCAAAGTGTTCAGGGGCAAACCTTGGAATACCGGCGTATTGGACCGGACCGTTGGCGCTCACGCAGTCACCTATGGCGAATGCGCCGGGGTTCACTAAACCCAGAATGTCACCAGGATAAGCCTCATCAACCGTATCCCGGTCACGCGCGAAGAGTTTGTGAGGACGTGAAAGGCGCATCTTTGTCCCCAAGCGGGAGTGGTGCACCTGCATATCTTTTTCGAACCTGCCCGAACACACTCGCAGGAATGCTACACTGTCGCGGTGCTTGGGGTCCATGTTGGCTTGGATCTTAAATACGAATCCAGTGAAGTGTGGATAGTTAGGTTCTACGGGCCCGTGCGCTGCCTCATGCGGCCCGGGCTGGATGCCCAGCTTAAGGAATGAATCAAGAAACAGCTTTACTCCAAAGTTGTTGACGGCACTCCCGAAATATACTGGCGTAAGTTTCCCGCTCGCGAGCATGTCGCGGTCGAACTTATCGCCTGCCATATCCAGCAGCTCCATTTCCTCAAGAAACTGCTTGTGTGTGGCGGAGTCCACCAGCGCTGCGCACTCCGGGCTGTCGGGTGCGGTAACGATCACTGGGGCTTTTGTCGCGCCGTGTTCTGTGCGCTGGTAGAGGTGCATCTGCCGCTCGCGGCGGTCATATACACCCTTGAATGATGAGCCATTACCCAGCGGCCAGTTCATTGCGAACGTGCTGATACCGAAGACCTTTTCCAACTCGTCCAGCAGGTCCAGCGGCTCGCGCGCGGGGCGGTCCATCTTGTTTATAAGCGTGAAAATTGGAATGCCGCGCATACGGCAGACTTCAAAAAGTTTGCGAGTCTGTGGCTCGATGCCCTTAGCTGCGTCGATGAGCATTACGGCGTTGTCAGCGGCTGTTAGCGTGCGGTAAGTGTCCTCGCTGAAGTCCTCATGGCCGGGGGTGTCGAGCAGGTTCAACACATGTCCTGCATACTCAAACTGCAGCACAGTGGATGTTACCGATATTCCCCTCTGGCGCTCAAGTTCCATCCAGTCAGACGTGGCATGGCGCTGGTCCTTTTTTGCCCGCACCGAACCGGCAAGATCAATAGCACCAGAATATAACAGCAGTTTTTCAGTAAGGGTTGTTTTACCCGCGTCTGGGTGGGATATGATTGCGAATGTCCGCCGCCTGCGGATCTCGTCGCTAATAACGTCAGCCAAGACACACTCCGTACACACAAAAATCGCCTCCCCAGCCGTCGCAGGCGGGAAAGGCTCCGCATACATTATAACATAGATTGGAGGACGTGCGGACTTTTTAATCGCGATAGCGCGAAAGAGCGAAAAACGCGAAAAGGGTCAAAAAGTTATAAAGTCATAAGGTCACAAGGTTAGATAGTCAAAGAAATAACGCTGGTTGCTTCGGACCGCGGAGCCGAAGGCGAAGCTGCCGAAGCCGCCGGGCACACAAAGTGAATGGATATTGGGGCAAAAGTAAGCACCGGCCTATTAGCATGCAGTTGAACGACTCCTGCCGGGGTTGCCCTGTAACAATTTAGGCCATACAATATACATAAGTATTTAGCAACTTATGGCTGGAACAACCATTATCATTATGCGGTGCTTGATATGATCAGGGGTTAAGACTATGGTCTCCGAAAGCAATCTGGAACGTTTGTTAACAGACGGCCAGTTTGTGGTCTGTGGTGAAATGAGCCCGCCACAGGGTGCGGACAAGGCTGCCATCCTCAAAAAGTGCGACTACTTCAGAAATGTCGTAGATGCGGTGAACCTTACCGACAACCAAACTGCGATTGTACGGATGAGTTCGGTGATGTCCAGCGTGTTCGCGCTGGAGGGTGGAGTGGAGCCGATCATGCAGATAACCTGCCGTGACCGCAACCGCCTCGCGCAGCAATCGGACATACTAGGCGCGTATGCCGCCGGAGTCCGCAATGTACTCTGCTTGACTGGTGACTACATGACCTTCGGCAACCATCCCGATGCAAAGGGTGTATTTGACCTGGACTCCGTGCAGCTAATCCACACCGTGGCCGATATGAACGAGGGCCGCTTCCTGTGTGGTGAGGAGATGAAGACTCCTCCGCGTATGTTCATAGGTGGTGCGGCGAACCCATTTGCTGAGCCCTTCGACCTGCGCATCATGCGCCTGGGCAAGAAGATTCACGCCGGTATGCGGTTTGTCCAAACCCAGCCCGTGTTCGACTTCCCCCGGTTCGATCGCTGGATCAAGGCTGTTCGCGATGAAGGATACGATCGTGAAGCATACATCCTTGCAGGAGTGATGCCAGTTAAGTCGGTGAAAGCACTGGATTATATGCGCGAAAGCGTGCCTGGAATGAGCATCGATGACGAATATATCGACCGCATGAAGTCCGCTGATGATCCAAAGGAAGAGGGCGTGCGAATCTGTGTAGAGACCATCAAGCGCTTAAAAGAAACCCCGGGCGTGAGTGGCGTGCACATTATGCCTGTGATGTGGGAATCTATAACACCTCGTATAGTAGAAGAGTCCGGCTTGTTACCGCGACCTGCGGGAGGGCAACCAGAATGAGCAAACTTACTGAGGGGCTAGCCGGTTTCGTGCTCAAGCACCCCGCGCTCCACAAGTGTGCACTTCTTGCCGAAAACATCATTAAGAAGCCGGTATTTAGATGCCAGGACTGCGGCCAATGCGTACTCAGTTACAATGGCTACACCTGCCCGATGCGCTGCCCCAAGCAGATACGCAATGGCCCCTGCGGCGGCACCAGAGCCAACGGTCATTGTGAAGTCTATCCTGAGCGAAAATGCATCTGGTGGCTGATCAATGAGCGTTCCAAGAAGTTGGGTATGCAGGGTAAGCTGCGCAAGTATCATATTCCTGTAGACCGCCGCCTGGAGCATACTAGCGCCTGGATGAATGTGTTCGCAGGCAAGATTCTACCGATTTCACTTCACAGGGACCTGACAAAGAAAGAGTTAGGCGAGTTGAAGGAGAAGTAGTCTTCGTAGAACGGCAAGCATTCACGTAGTGAAGAGAGGTGGGACAACGGTGTTAACCGACGTTGAAATAGCACAGCAAGCAAAGTCATATCATATCCGCGACATAGCGGCCGATCTGGGCCTTGTCGAGGATGACTTGGCATTTTACGGTAAGGATAAAGCCAAGGTTTCACTTGATGTCCTAAACCGGCTCGCGGATAAGCCCGACGGCAAGCTGATACTCGTGACGGCTATCACTCCGACTCCTGCGGGCGAAGGCAAGACCACCACGACAGTCGGCTTGGGCGATGCCATTCGCAAGCTCGGCAAGTCGGTGTGCATTGCTGTTCGAGAGCCTTCCCTTGGGCCATGCTTCGGTGTGAAGGGTGGGGCAGCGGGCGGCGGCTACGCGCAGGTCATCCCTATGGTGGACATTAACCTGCACTTCACCGGCGACTTTCACGCCATCACCACCGCGCACAACCTCCTTGCTGCAATGCTTGATAACCATATCCACCAAGGCAATGCTCTGAATATCGACGTCCACACCATCACCTGGCGCCGCGTTATGGACATGAACGAGCGCGCCCTGCGGGACATCGTAATCGGCCTTGGCGGTAAGGCAAACGGCATGCCCCGGCAGTCCGGGTTCGATATAACTACGGCTTCCGAGATCATGGCGCTGTTGTGCCTTGCTACCGACCGTGCGGATCTCGAACGCCGTCTTGCCAATGTGGTAGTCGCCCTGAACAAATCCGGCCAGCCCGTCACCGCAAAAGATTTACAGGCCAGTGGAGCAATGGCGGTTGTCCTCAAGGACGCCCTGCTTCCCAACCTTGTGCAGACCCTGGAGCACGTGCCCGCGTTTGTGCACGGCGGCCCGTTCGGCAATATAGCTCACGGCTGCAACTCCGTTATCGCCACTAGAATGGCCTTGAAACTTGCTGATTACGTGGTCACGGAAGCCGGATTCGGCAGCGACCTGGGCGCGGAGAAGTTCTTTGACATCAAGTGCCGTATAGCCGACCTGAAGCCTGTGACAGCAGTGGTAGTCGCCACCATCCGCGCTTTGAAGATGCACGGTGGCGTGCCGCTGGCAGGCCTTACCGCAAACAACCCTTCGGCGGTAGAGATGGGCATCGAAAGCCTTCAAAAGCACATCGAAAACGTGCGCAACGTTGGCCTTGAACCTATAGTGGCAATCAACAAGTTCCCCACCGACACGCCAGAGGAGATCGAGACCCTGTCCGCATGCTGCCGCAAGATGGGAGTTCAGTGGGCACTTTCCGATGTCTGGGCCAGGGGCGGCGAAGGTGGCACCGATCTCGCTGAACTGGTCCTCAAAGCCTGCAAAGGCGAAAGCAAATTTCAGCCCAGTTACCCGCTGGACCTGTCGATCAAGGAAAAAGTCGATACAATCGCGCGCAAGTTCTACGGCGCCGACGGTGCAGACTTCCTACCCGCCGCACTCAATCAAATCAAACAAATCGAGTCCCTGGGCTTCGGCAACCTGCCCATCTGCATAGCCAAAACTCAAAACTCCCTCTCAGACGACCCCAAACGCTTCGGCCGCCCAATCAACTTCAAAATCACCGTCCGCGAGGCCAAAGTAAGCGCAGGCGCAGGATTCGTAGTCATCTACGCAGGCAACATAATGACAATGCCCGGCCTCCCCAAAGTCCCCTCCGCGACTAGAATAGGTATGAATGCGGATGGAGAGATTTACGGGCTATCTTGAGCAGCCAATTCCATGGAGAAACAACTGGGAACAAGCAAATATGATATAATGCCCGTTAATATTCAGAACTGATAGACGCATAGGTTTTTGATTTTGGAACTTTCTATCACAACAGATTACGCAAGAGATACTGGAGACCCATCACCATACCTCAGAGACATTGCAGAAGCGGGATTTACGCATGTGCATTGGTGCCACCACTGGAACACTGATTTCCTATACTCCAAATATGAAATCGAGCATATCATGAAATGGCTCAATGAATATGGCCTGCGTCTGTTGGATTTACATGGGGCGGTTGGACCGGAAAAGAACTGGTATTCGCCATGTGAATACGAGCGCTTGGCAGGTGTTGAGCTTGTAAAGAACCGTATGGAGATGGTGGCGCGTCTGTCGAGTGATGTTGTAGTGATGCACCTCCCGCGTGGGCCTATATCTGATTCGATTAGGGAGTCGTTGGATGCCTTATTGCCTGTATCGAGAGAGTTGGGCGTTAGGATTGCTCTAGAGAACGGCTGTTTTGAAGCGATTCGCAGCGCCTTTGCCGAATACGATCCACAATTCGTCGGGCTTTGCTATGATTGTGGGCATGGTAATATGGATCAGAATGGGTTGGACAAGATGGAAGCCGTTAAAGATCGCCTGATAGCTGTGCATCTTCACGACAATGATGGAAAGTCGGACCAGCACAAACTTCTATTCACAGGTTCTGTAGATTGGTCGAGGCTTGCAACTATAATTGCAGAGTCATCATACTCGAAGTGCGCCAGTATGGAAGTCTCGATAGGAAATATGGGAATGGATGATGAAAAGGTCTTCTTGCAAGCTGCATTTGATGGTGGAACTACTCTATCTCGGATGATTGATATGAAGAGATAACTTTATTGGCTCGTTTTTGTTGTTTCGGGAAACCCTTTTCCCGAAACGGCCCAGCGCATTATCTCTATAAGGAAAACGACAAGTGAAGTGGAAGAATCTTGCGTATAGCACCACATTCTTCATCACAGCGACTATAACTGATTGGCAGCCCCTACTCGCCCGGCCCGTTGCGAGTGACATCCTGCTGAGCGATCTGGAGTTCTACCGGAACAAATACGGCTGCAAGATACTCGCCTATGTGATAATGCCAGAGCATTATCACATCATAATTGAGTTCCAGCAGCCCAACGATTTGCGCGGGTGGCTGCACGATTTGCAGATGCACACGTCAAATGAAATTGCGAAGTGGCTGAAGCAGGTAGCTGATCCTCAAGCGCTAAGTGTCTATACCAAACATGCCAATGGTAATACAAAGCTGGCGATTTGGAATGAACAGGCGCGGGCTGTGGGGATAGTGAGTGAGTCTGTACTGAGGACAAAGATCGAGTATATTCATAAGAATCCTGTGACTAGGAAGCTGGTAGACGAGCCATCGCAATGGTTATGGTCGAGTTGGCGCAACTACTGCCTGGATGATGAAAGCGTGTTTCGCATAGATAGGGTAGAGATACTGTAGCCGGTGGCGTAGTGGGCTCGGCGGTTTCGGGACAGGGGTTTCCCGAAACAACGGGGGCGCTTACCATTATCCTGGGAATCTAGCCGCTCGCCTTACCTCCACCAGTCATTCCCCAATTGCCTGCGTATGGCTTCTTCGAACTCTTCCTGCTCCCATCTCCTCGCCTGCTCGAGCTTCTGCTTCCTTCGCACAATGAAAGCGATCACCACTAGGACAGCCATTATCGCCGAAGTCACCGCCGTGACTATTCGCGTGAGTTTGACAAGCCAATAGCGTTTGGTTGTGTAGTTATACCAATCACTTTCGAATTGTGCTGCTGTCTTGCCTGTTGCTTTATGCATCGCACGGTTAAGAGAACCTGTGTTCTCCAATTCCCTCAGCAGAATTCGCGGTGATGATTTTCCGTATTGCTTTATCATAAGTGTTACCGCCGAGCAAGACTCAGCGTAGGCGAGGTCGGTTCGATCGTTGGGGAATGTGGAGTTGAGATAGGAGAGTGGCAGCAGAGAGCCGTTAGCAGCCGCATCTACAATCAACTGCTTGTCATCCCCGCTCAGCCCGCCGGACTCATACTTAGCCAGCCCTTCATTTACCCACAGCGGCAGCGCGGGGGATGTTGGACCGAGGTGTCGGAAGATTATGGCATGGGTGACCTCGTGCGCGATGGTGATTGCAGGGTCTGAAAGCACGCCGCTGGCGTCGACGGAGATTGTCTCGTCCCAACTGCTTGTGGTGCCGACTGTAAACTTCCTCGCTTTGAGCCCACCGGCGTGGATGAACTCGTAGTGGGTGGGATAGATGTTCAAAAAGAACGGCCTTTGCATTTTGGGCTTATAACCGAGGTCTTTTGATACCCTCTGCAAGGCTTCTTGAGCGCTGTCGGCCATTACTTTCGCAAGGTAAGGATCGGAGGGATCGTACCTTATTGTGAAGTAATCCGTCTTCAGCACGCCGGTGAGCTTGATCTCGTCGCGAGACTGTGGCGCTCCAAGCACAGGCGTTAGGCCGAGGAGGATGATCAGCAGGAATGCTGCAGCGCATGCAAATGCTTTACGGTGCTGCAGGTTCACCGGTCACCCTGGTAACCAGCAGCGAAATGTCATCGTGCGGCTGCTTTGCGAAGTCTCTCACCGACTGCACGACCTTGTTTGCTATCTCGTCGGCGCTTAAGTGCGTATTGCTCAACACCAGCTCTTTCAGCCTCTCTGTTCCAAACTGCTGTCCCACACCAGCTTCGGTGATCCCATCTGAGCCAAAGAATATCAAATCGCCTTTAGACAGTTTGAACCTCTGTTCGCCATACTGGGTGTCTTCAGCGAAGCCCAGCGGAGTGCCGGTTGGCGGCACATCGATGCAAAGCCCTTTCTGACATAAGAACACCGGCGCGTGCCCCGCGTTTACTATCGTAACCTCGTATGTTGCCGGGTCCAACCAGGCATAGACCATTGTTACGAGTATTTCATGGGGTGTTTCGATAGCCAGCACGCGGTTGGTCTTGTTCATCACTTCAACGGCTGATTCCGAGCCGTGATAGTATCCACCGGAGATGAACTTCACCGCAGCTACCAGCGTTGCCGCTGCGATCCCGTGGCCTGTAATATCCGCCAGTTTGAGCGTGATGATGTTGTCTTTTTCGTGATACTTGATACTCCAGTAGTCGCCACCGATCTCTGTTGCCGGTATAAGCCTGCCAGCGAAATCGAATCCTTCGATCTTCGGGATGACCTTCGGCAAGAGATGACTCTGGATTTGTTTTGCCACTTTAAGCTCGCGAGAGACATTTTCAGCGCGGTTGTGGCGGATGGTTTTTTTCAAAAGGTCTGAGTGTGCTTCGCAATATGCTGATGACAAGAGATTGGAGAACTTAACTAATTGGCGGCTTTGATCCCGTTCCTGCCCCTTAGCATAGTCGATCATCGCATCCATCAGGTAATCTCGATAATACTTGAGGATTTGATCGATTGGCACGCTGGGAAGCAGTTTCATCGCCAGTTCATAGGCAGTCTTGTAGATATCCTGGCTGATGTTATCCAGGTCATCCACATATTCCGCATACGCGATCAACATCTCCCAGACGAGTTCAGACACATCCTCGGGCAACTGTATTCCCTGGAGGAATGCCTTGTTCATCCAAGCCTGATGCGCCAGCTTCTCGCGATATATTATCGATTCCAGATCTTCTCGTGTCAGCATAATCTATCCGTATCATACCACCTAGCCCCCGTTCATACAACCTTGATCCAGCGGCTTCGCAGTCCGAAGTAAGGCAAGTTAACCTATCGGCTATAGATTCTAGCCCCATCCCCTATCTCCCAACCCCCATTTAACTCCAGGGGATATGCAGCGGGGAATCATTGTGATCTTCGGTAGCGTGATCAGTTTTAGAGTTGGATGCTGCCACATAGCGTGTGCGGAGTCTTTTATTCACCCAACTCCTGGATGTGATTGGTTGGGGTAATCGTTTCAACGAGAGTGGGTCTACACACACACCTGGCGCCACCGCGCACCTGGTGAACCTGTGTGACCAACTCTCCCCACCGCTGCGGGCAAAGGGTCTCATCAGCCATACCATTGCAATGCACCCAATAACCAGCATTATTGCTCCATAGAGGGTGGACGTCGCGGACGAGCCATCTTCAGGAGTTCGAATTGTGTAGGCGCCGACTGACGAGTCATCAAATGACGCTGATGCCGGTGAGAGCACATTGCACAGGGATTTATTCATGCAAACTGCTTCGACTAGAGTCGTAATAGTAGACTCGTAAATATCGTTCCGGGCTGCGTAGCTTTCACCTTGTGCTGTCTCGACCAGATATGCTGCATAACCAATAGCTGAGTAATGCCGGTGGAAAAGGCTTTCGCTGCTATATCTGTGGCATCGGACAACACTTAGCTTTCCTAATCGTTCAACATCTATAGCGAGATCAGTCATTGCCAGCCGTCTGGTGTCGGTCTCGCACCCGGCCACCTCTATTGAATTGCCGGGGGTGCTGGACGGTTCATTCCATTGGTGCTGGTCGATCAGGAGTTGCGGCCGCCACATTCTAACTATACGATGCACATATCTCGCCTCACCCGTAGTAAATGCGGTCCAGTCGCGATTGATGTCTTTCCCTATGGCATTAGTGCGTTTCGATGCAGCGATGCCATCCGGGTTGACCATTGGAATCACGATGAATATACACTTTGAGAGGATGGCGGGATGGGGTTCATTCGCCAGGTTCAGGCAATAGTCGAGGATCGACCTGACGGCGTCGTACTCATCCCCATGCTGACCGGCGCAGATCATCACACGGGTCTTGCCTCGTGAGTCAACAGAAAAATCCGACATCACGAAAGCGGCAATCGGCCTGCCGGAATATGAATTACCAAAAGGGAGCAGCCTTACATGTGGCGATTCGGACAGCGTACGAACTTGGCGCATCGCTTGATCGTACGGGTTTCCCAGTGCCTGTGTGCAGATTGCCAACAAACCCAGGAGTGATAATAAGGTTATTGCCCTGCGGATCATCTCTGTCTGTCCAGAAATATGGGTGTGCCGTGTTTGTGTGCGGGACCATAGGCTGCATCCAGCTTACGTCTCTGAACTGACTGCCGCAGCGCCTTTGCTGTATCATCCAACCGCGCTTTCAGGATCGCCTCACACTGCTGCTGGCGTGTGAGTATCTCTTCAGAAAGTGTTTGAGACTTGTTGTAGAGCGCCAACACTTTCTGTGACAGATCCCCAAGCTCTCCGCCGACTGTCTCAGCCGCCTGACTTGCGATTTCCACCATACCGCTGGATGATTTGATTCGGTTCGATGCTTCAACGCAGCGTTTGCAGTGTTGCTCACGGCGTTTCAACACGTCACTGATGTCAGCCGATTCGCTGGCTGACAAGGTCGACCACATTTCGATACTGGTGGCTGACAGATCGGCCAGTGCGGCGTTTTTCGCCTCAAGCAGTGTCGTATACTGCCTCATCTCGTCAAGCAGTTGATCTTTGGACCAGGATGCTGTCACGCTGCGTCCTCCATTGCACTCTGTTCCTCAATGATGATCTTTTCGGCTTGAGCCCAGGTCTCCCGGAGCTGGCTCAGGATGTTTATTGCCTCATTTAAGGATTCTTCATCCTGATTCAGATTTGCATGCGCAAGCTTTTCAATCACATAAGTATAAAGCGACTTTAGTCTGGCTACCAGAAGCGGATCTACATCTTCCCTGAGGGTTGATATGAGTTCAAAAACGATGGCTAATGTTTTGTTTATATAAGTGCTTTGCTCATCCAGCTTCTGTTCTTTCATCTTCTCACCGGCAATACGTGCGAACCTTATTGCTCCGTCGTAAGCTGCCAGGAGCAGCTTTGATGGCGATGCAGAGAGAAGCTGATTCTGCTGGTATTGAGCATATCCGTCTGTAGGCATTGAACTACACCTTTAATTTACGAACTCGATTTAGATGTCAGAGCTGATGATATATAATTGCCCTGCTGCTGCAAATTGGATAGTTGCGATTCCATGGAATTGAACTTTGCATATAATTGATCTGATTTGGCTGCCAGCCTGGTGTCCCAGTCGGCGATACTTTTGTCCAAGTCATCAATCTGTTCGTTAATGGATTCTTCGATATTGGCGATAGTGCCGCCTGATGATGTCATCTTTGACAGCAGGTCGCGCAGTGAGTTACCAATACCTTTTGTGAACTGCACCTTTGTCGACATTGCCGTCGGACTGGTTACCACGAGGGAAAGCCCTTTTGACGCTGCGTTGCTTGATGATGTAACTGTAAGAATTTGCCCGTTGCCTGTACATTCTGCATTGTTAATGGTTCCCTGCACATCGAGTCCCTGCAGTCCTCGGCCGTATCCACTTTCTCCCAATGGCACATTCGGTGCAACCAAAGTGGTTCCTATTCCTGAACTGCTGCCTTTGGTGATGTCATTTGACCTGTTACTGATAGCTGAGAAGTTGCCGTTACTTCCATATCTTGCGCGCTTGAGGGTAAGGAAATTACCTGTGCCTGTGCCGGTCGAATCAGTGAGGACTGCTATAACATCGGTGTCACTGGTATGGGCATTTATCTCGTCTACCACCTGCTGGCGAGTCATTCCATCTTTGAGTTGTATATCTTTACCGTTAATTGTCAGCTTCTCGTCCGCATCAAGTGTTGCACCCATCTCAGTGCCTGCGGTAACTTGTGCCTGCCGGGCCGCCTGGGTAATCTCAACACCCCACTTGGTATTACCTGATGGCTGGGTCTCAGATGTTGAAGCGGCAAAGGATATGTAAGAGCTGTCTGATTCCAGATTAGCGCCAAATACCTTTGCCACGTCATTAAGATTGTTCTCGAGAGCCTTGGACAGGGTAGAATCGTTTATTTCCAGCTTCCCATCGGTATCCTGAGTTATGCCCAGCGACGACAGTGCATTGAATTCTTTGCTTAATCCAGAAACTACATTTCCGACTGCAGCTTCTATGTCCATTTGGACACTCTGAAGCTGGTAATCACCGAACAGGGTGCCGGTTTCCCCGCTATCGGCATCATATGTGAATTGCGCGCCGAATGCGTCGACAATCTCGTTGTACTTACTAACAAAGCCTGTTATGGCTTCCTTTACAGAATCAGTGTTGCGCTCGACATCGATTTTTACAATCTTCCCAGTATTAACAGACGCAATATTCAGGGTTACACCTGGTATGAGGTCCGTGATAGTGTTGCTGCTCTTACTGACCGGTATTGCACCCGCGCCTTCTCCAAATGTTAACTCAGCGTCAATTCCCTGCTGAACGACTTTGGAAAGATCGGGCGCTGTTCCGCCGGTAAGAGTGGATTTGGTAGTGAATGGTGACGCTTTACCTGTATCCTTACTTGTGAGAATCAGCCGGTATTCCGGTGCATTGGAAGAACCGGTGTTTATGATTGCTGCTTGCACACTCTTATTGGCTCGATTAATCGAATCGCGGAGTCCTGTGAGCGTGTTGTTTGTGCTGTCTATATCCACACTGAAATTTTTTGTCGAGTCTTCAGCAAAGGTGAAGCTGATTGATCCTGTGCCTACGGTGTCGTTGAGATTGGTGTAAGAATTTGCCGTGCTGACCTGGTGAGCCAGCGCACGCTTATTCACAGTGAGATAATAAGTGCCGACTTGGGCATCGGTGGATGCTGATGCGGTTAGTATATCTTCATCGCTCGATGTTACAGTGTTGGTTTTGAAGTCCACTGCATCAGCGATAGAATCGCAACTGGTTTTGAGGGCGAGGAGACTTGTGTTGAAATTCTGCCAGACGGCAAGCTTGGTTTGAGCTATTGCCTTGTCCGCTTTCATGTTGGTTTGGGGCCGGCGCGCGATATCAAGTATCTTTGTTACGATATCATCAGTGCTAAGGCCGGAAGCCAGGCCGTTTACAGACATTGTTCCAGACATATTCGCATCCCTCACTTGCTCTAAGCTCTATCGCATTATCCACAACTAACAGGCTTGGCGACCGCGAGCGACGAATGAGTTTTGTTGCGGCCGCCATGCCTGATTTTTGTGGCTAAAGGAGAGCCGTTTTATACAGCCCTCCTTTTGCTATTATTGGCTTATCTGAGCAATGACAGTAGGTTCTGTCCAGCTTGATTTGCCTGGGACAGCATCGAGATACCTGCCTGGGAGAGGATCTGGTTCTTCGTGAAAGTAACCATCTCCGCCGCCATATCGGTGTCGCGGATACTGGACTCGGAGGACTGGATGTTCTCCTGAGCTATGGTCAAACTGTTGATACTACTCTCGAGAACGTTCTTCTGAGTAGCACCAAGGTTTGCCCTGGTGGTCGATATGTCAGAGATAGCCTGATCCAGGATCTTAAGTGCATCCTGAGCTCCCTGAGCTGTCGTCACGTCGATGTCAGCCAGGGTCTTGCCAGTAACAGCGCCGGCACCAAGCTGGTCTGCAGCCGTGGAAGCAATTGAAACCTCTCTGGTCTGACCGGCGTAAGCGCCGACCTGGAAGATCAGAGAGCCCTTAACCGTATCGAACTGATCGGCATATACGCCTAATGCCTTTGCTGCGTCAGCGGTCAGGTCGACGGTATTACCAAGACTGTCCTGAAGCCGTGTGCCATTGCCCGCTGTCCACGTTGCATCAGAGATAGCGGTGTCAACGCCACCAACACTATGTGTGACTTTCGCCTCCGCATTAATACCGATGGCGGCTGCAGCAGCTGAGCCGTCTGAGGTGAAATCAGCTCCATTTGTGATTGATATCGACTGATTGCTGCCGTATTCCTGTGTCTTCAGGGTGATAGTGCCATCGCCGTTGAGCGAGGCAGTTATGCCTGTATCGGATGTCTTGGCATTGATGGCATCCTTGAGCTGGGTAACAGTCATTGCGGTGCTATAATCGATGTCCACGGTCTTGCCATTGCCAGCCAGTTGGAACGTCCCTGAGTTAGCCAAGAGTGCAGTATCACTACCACCGCCCAAATCGGCGCTCGTAATAGACGCTTGTGTAGCAGCCTTTGTTACTTCTACACTGACTGTATCAGTAGCAGCCAAGGTCGTGGTGTTGTTCAAGTTGGCGCTGGTGACTTTATCGCCAGTGATTGTCGCCTTAACACCCGATGAGCCGTCCAGCAGTTTCTTGTTACCGAACTGGGTCTCTTCGGAGATCTTGTTGATAGATGAAAGCGCGTTGGTAATCTGCGCTTGGTCTGCTGCGATAGCAGCCGAGTCGTTTGCACCAGCGTTGGCTGCGTGCACCGCGAGGTCTCTCATGGAGCGGAGAAGGGAGTTAACTTCACCAAGAGCTCCTTCAGCCGTCTTTACCATGTTGACTGCGTCACCCGCGTTGCTGATAGCTTTTCCGAGGCCGCTTACCTGAGCACGCAGTTTTTCAGAAATGACCAATCCCGCTGGGTCGTCGCCAGCATTGTTGATCTTGTAACCGGATGACAATCGCTCTATGCTCTTGCTCAGAGAATTGTCAGTTCCCTGCAAATTTCTGTGTGCCGTAAGGGCCGCGGTGTTGAGATTGATTCGTAGACTCATTTTCTAATGTTCCTCCGTGAAATTGTTTACGCCTATCCTTGGCGATGGGGCTATTAACCCCGAGATTTGGACGTGATTGGTGTTTCTGCCAGGCTAACTCAGGTTACGCCCATCCCCGAAGCCCGGACCAGTGCCCATATTCATACATGCAACGTCTGATCAACCACCCCCCTGCCTTGCTCACGCAAGACGATCGATCTCAAGGAAATCATTCCATGGATAGCGCCAGGAATACTAACTAGTATTTTTGATTTTTTTGTATTGGTGACAAAAAAGCCCCGCAGAGAGTGATTTACTCCCTGCGGGGCTTGTATTACTTCAGTAATCAGCCTTAACGGCTTACTGCAGCAGCTTCAAGAGCGTCTGCGGTGTCTGGTTCGCCTGTGCGAGCATTGAGACACCAGCCTGCTGCAGGATTTGAGCCTTTGTCATATTGACAACTTCAGCAGCCATATCCGTGTCGCGGATTGTGGATTCAGATGCTGAGATGTTTTCCTTGGCTATGGTTAAACTGTTGACGCTACTTTCGAGAACGTTCGTCTGAGTAGCACCCAGGTTTGCTCTGAGGTTCGATATATCGGTGATCGCTTGATCCAGAACCCTGATCGCGTCCTGAGCACCCTGGGGACTGGTTACATCTATATTTGAAAGGTCCAAGCCTGTAACTGCTCCCTGGCCAAGCCCAGAAGCATAGCAAGATTGAATATTAATTTCCCTTGTCTGACCTGCATAAGCTCCAACTTGGAAAACCAATGAGCCTTTGGTCGTGTCGAACTGTGTGCCGATGCTGCCCAGGGCGGTTGATGCAGCAGCGGTGGTCAGATAAATCTTGTTCCCAAGGCTATCTTCCAATACAGTGCCATTGCCGGATACCCAATCGGCGTCCGATACATTAGCTGTACCGACGTTATGGGTAACGGCGGCATGGGCATCTACACCAATGTCGGCTACGCTAGCATCACCAGTTGAGGTGACCTCGGTTCCACCAGTGATTGATATTGACTGGTTACTGCCGTATTCCTGGCTCTTCAAAACTATGACACCAGTGTTGTTAGTCGAGGCGACTATGCCTGTTTCAGTACTCTTAGCATTGATGGCATCTTTGAGCTGGGTAACGGTCATTGTGTCTGTATAACTGATATCTACAGTCTTGCCGTTGCCGCTGAGCTGAAATGTTTTGTTTCCAACTGCTCCTCCGATGGTAGCTGCATCAGTTGCACCGAAGGCTTTGGTGCTTAGAGTCGCCTGCTGAGCAAGCTGGGTCATGCTGATGCTAATATCATCGTTTGCTAATAAACTTGTTGTATTATTCAGGTTGGCGCCAGTTACACCCGACCCGGTAACAGTTACTTTTATACCTGCTGAGCCGTCCAGCAGTTTCTTATTGCCAAACTGAGTTTCATCAGCGATTTTATTAATTGATTGTATAGCGTTAGTAATCTGCGCTTGGTCGGCTTTTACTGCAGCGTCGTCGTTTGCGCCTGAGTTTGCCGCGTGTACCGCCAGGTCTCTCATAGAGCGAACAAGTCGCTGAACTTCTACCAACGCTCCTTCAGCGGTCTTTACCATGTTAACTGCATCACCAGCATTACTGATGGCTTTTTCCAGACCGCTTACCTGGGCGCGTAGTTTTTCGGAAATGACCAACCCTGCGGGGTCGTCGGCTGCGCTGTTGATCTTGTAGCCGGATGACAACCGCTCAATTGATTTACTTAAATTAGAGTCGCTCCCGGACAGCAAGCGATGCGCTGTCAGAGCCGCTGTGTTCAGATTAATTCGAAGTGACACTTTGTGCTTTCCTCCTTGACAGTTTCCGTGCACGGGCTCGCGGAGCCACGTCCGTCCGTGGATCGATTACTGCAATCACGAGCTGGCCGGCAACATCATATATGTTCGTCCATGGAGAGTATCGACAGTGGCTTAACAGAGGTTTAGCGGAATTTTTGGGACAATAGAGAGAAATTTTGCCTCAGTGCGCAGTGGGATGAGGAATAGGGTTTGCCTTAGGATAAATAGCGCGGTAATCAGTTGTTTGTACATACGTACATCGCACAGAGGGGTGGGGGGAAGCTGAAATTACCCGTGCGCTTAAAGCTGTCCGATTTGGACAGACTCGCCGCCGGGGTCAGACTTGGGTCAGCCCCGAGCGGCAATCCATATTTATATTGTCGAAAGACAAATGTAAGATTCTAATCTTTAAGTGTGTCGCTTAGTGCTCTGGCTACGACATTCACGTCAGCCGTGGTTGCGGCCTGGACATTTTCAGCCCTGATCTGTTCCAGCAGTTCCTTGCGGTGCACAGGAATAGACCTTGGAGCCTCAATGCCGAGCCTGACCTGATCGCCTCTGACCTCTATGACGAGCACCTCGACATTATCATTGATTACAATGGATTGCCCGACTTTCCTTGCTAACACAAGCATTTTGAGTGCATCCTTTCACTCGTTAATCGTTGACGTCCTTGCCACTGGATCAGGCCGCCTTTACCGTTACCTTTTGTTCGGTTTTCTCCGCGGCATTCAGAATGGACTGCTTCACGGAGTAACGGTTATCCTGCAGCACAACCTGCATTCCCAGCATTTCCTTCGTGTTAATCACGATTGGCGCTGCAAGGTTAACGGTGATCTCTTGAGCTCTGTTGCTGATAGTAACAATAGACAACACCAGGGCGTCATCCTCGGTAGTCAAGTGGAGCTTCTCTGCATCGGCATCGGATATCTCGATCTCATAACTGCCGAAATGCTCTATAGGGTCCGTTACGACAAACGCCAACGCCGGGTCTTCGGTCGACTGCAGCCAGCGGAAGCTGGTATCCGGCCTGTGGTGGATCGTCACGAACTCAGTGCGCTCCTCGAACCCAAGGGGTCCTCTCGGCATCTTGATCACTGAACTCTCGTCTACTTCCAGTACTCCAAATCGGGTGGTATTAACTTTCATCTTATACTCCCTTCCCTGTTAGGAATTCATACTTGCCAATGACAAGTTCATTATTCTGGACGTCACTGCTAAAGCTGCCTGATATACATTTTCCTGCGTCTTGAGCTGTACCACAGCTTCAGCCAGATCAATGTCCTCTGTGTCCGAAAGCATCTCCTGCAAGCGTGTATCCATATCATCCAGCGTGCCTGACGATGCTTCCATTCGAGCTGCCCATGAACCTACTTTTGCTGTATTTGAAAGCAGGTTGTCCAGGTTCGCATCGATATTTGTCAACTGAGCACTAATAGTTTTTACGTCGCCGCTTTTTACCGCACTTTTCAACTGCGTCACCATCGTGAACAAGTCCGTCGTTCCTGCTCCGGCGCTGCCGTCGAAGTTAAACGCCGTGTTGCCCGGCACATTGACTTTCAGGCTTACCCAAGACAACACTTGAGTGCTGCGCTGCCCTGAATTACCATCATAAGTGTATGTGCCATCAGCCGCGACTTGTACCGCGGGTGTGTCAGTTGCCGTGCCGCTGAAGATATACTGGTCAGTGTGTTTGGTGTTAGCGATATCCACCATCTGTGCCAGAATATCATCCAGCTCCTGAAGCGTCGTCTGCTTCTCACTACCGGTCACGTCCGGCTTTGCCGCTGTCTCTGCTTTAGACCTTACCAACTTGACTGCGTTCACCATGTCCTGTAAGGCATTTTGCGTGGCGTCGAGCAAAGGTGTGCTGACCGTTATATTATTGGCAAACTGATCCACAGTATTTATAGCAGATCTTAAACTTAATGCCTTGTTTGTTCCAGGCACATCATCTGATGGCCTGATGATGCGTTTGCCGCTCACTGCGTGAGTCTGTGCTTCGGTAAGTTTATTACTGGCTGTGCTGGTGTACATCAGCGCATTTTGTATCTGTTGGCTAAGTGATGTTCTCATATATTATCTCCTAACCCATCCCTGTGATGAGTGCATCCAGCATTTCATCCATGGCTGAGAGTACTTTAGCAGAGGCATTGTATGCCTGCTGGAATTTGATCATGTTGGTCATCTCTTCATCTAGTGAGACTCCAGAAACCGCCTGTTGTTGGGTTGTAAACTGATCCACAGACAGTTGATGGGCCTCTGCTTGAGTGTTTGCAGTGGCTGCGGCGCTTCCTATATCACCCACAAGCGTACTGTACATCTGATTGATTGTAAGACTACCCGAGACAGGGGTGCTCTTGAGTGCCGCTATCGCTGTCGCGATGCTACCGTCTCCAATTCCCGCGTTATTTACGGCTGTTGTCGATGCAGCCACAAGCTCAGGGTGGTCTATTATGCTTTCATCGAGCGACAAATTTGCCGCTGTTGTGCCGGCTTTGAAGAAGTCACCCCCGGCAACCGGAGGATTGGTAATTGTCTGTCCTGTGTGATGTACGGCATTTACTTGCGCCACTAGAGTGGTGGCGATATTATTGAGCTGTTCCATGTAACCCGGAACTGTCTCGTCCCTGAGAGTCAGTATGGCGCTCAATTCGCCATCTGAGATG
>JAJFTD010000090.1 GCA_021373255.1 bacterium | reverse complement strand
CCCGATGCGGGTAAGTCGCACTCCGTGGACCTGACAAATACAGTGAAAGTCCGCAATGCCCTCAGGTAATTGCGGATCGCCCGCCAGGAAGAGAATAAATGCGTAAGTCACTTAATCAAAGAGTGCTAAATAGTAGAGGTCAGACCCTGGTCATTGCCATTATGGTTATGTTCATACTGGCGGTGGTATCGGGTGTGTTTATTGCGTTGGTCGCCCGCAACTTGTTCCGTTCGGAGCGTTCTTCGCATGTGGACTCTGTCGCCCAAATGGCTGAGTCTGGAATACGCTACGCCGACAAGATGCTGACCACCAGTGAAGAAGGCGCGGACTGGCGTCCCAAGCCGGATAACATTAGCGTTAAGAACACTCCTATTTACCCAGATGTAGAACCGGATCCTAAGGATAATTGGGAGGACATGCGCGACCAAAACCCGGATTTTAGATGGACCCGCGCATGGTGGCCTACTGAACTTGGCTGGGCAGGCCCGACTGGTGGCTACACCACATTCAGCACAGGTGACGGCAGGTTTCTGCTTCGCATATCTTACAACCCGACCATGTCCGACCCGCTCTCGAAGTATATCAAGATCGAGTCGATAGGCCGCTGGGGCGTCTTTGATGAAGATGACCCCACCACGAATAAGTCTAACGGCGACAGCAACCTTCGGCGTGAGATTACCGCGTATAAGCCCATTGGCGTCACGGACTACCTGCGCTTCATTACCAATAAAGATAATCGATCAGTGGATTTCCCACTCGGCTGCCCTGGGTTCAAGACGCAGTTCGGCCGTCCGGGTTCCAGCCGTTACGAAGAACGTGGCGCGCCTATCAGGGTGAACGGCAACCTGCTGTGGTACGGCCAGGGCGAAGATGCAATCATGCTCTATCTGCGTGGCATCGATACCCAAACGACAGGTAACTATATTCCGATCGACCAGGTTGAGGTGGCCGGAGATATTAAGATTGCTGATGATGTGACCGGCGTTAGGCTGATCAGGATGTATACCAACGGTAATCCAATCGACACTACTCCTATAGAGCTTCCGCCCAGCAGCGATGAGCGTCCATCCAGTGATGGTGGCTTTACCACTGCGTCCGGTTTCTACCGCGACAGCAGAAGCGAAGCAGGTGAGGCTACCAGGCGAATCAAGCGCATAGAGCCGCCGTTCGTTGACCAGCAGGACACCAGCGGTACCACTACGCGCTACCGTGTCCTCACCCTGGACTCGGGTGAGCGCATAAACGTGAACACGGATGATGATCCGATTTGGGTGAATAACGGCCGCTATGGCTGGGGCCGGGGAATCTACATAGGCAACCTCAGCGACACGCAGGAAGATAGCAACAACCTCTTCGGCGGCTATTCGCTGCGATCAGACTGGCTCAAGCCGAACAACGCCATGTCCCGCTGGTGGACAGGGCCTTATTATACGCCGCCTGGGGTCATTATCACATTCAAGCCTAATGATATTGAGCAAATTGGTACCAATACACAGTACTACTTCACCATCACTCGAAATGATATCAATGATGACGGCAGCAGTGCTGTCTGGTATGACCCTGAGGGCAGACCCAGGCCGGATTGGGGTCGAACCATCCGTATGCCTTATCCCGACTCTAATCATGGTCGATACATAAACTTTAGTAGTGGTTCCAAACACATAGACGGCAATGGCGTTATTTATGCCGAGGGCAATGTCCGCATTCGTGGTATGCTTCCAAAGGGCATGCAGATCACGGTTGTTTCTAATGAGAATATTTACATTGAGGGTAACCTGCTCAAATATCGTAATCCATCCGTAGCTATTAATGATGCCGATCCTTGGCGCGGGACTGGTGAGGATACCGAGTCCTGCGGCCTTGCGCTGCTCGCGCGGGAGAGTGTCTGCGTGAATACTACGCAGTTCTTCGCCCCGCTTAACAGTGCTGCGGAGTATGGTTCCGATTCCCAGGACGGCCGCCCGCCATTCCACTATATTGTCACCACAGAGCCGGACTCTCGCCCAAGGATACTCTTCGATTTTGGCCCTTATGAGTCAGAGACTAATATGCCCCCCAGCGACTGGATGCTGTTCCTCAGGCACGCTGGTGAGTATTATGGATCATCCTATATCAATGCGTGGATTAGCGATGACACTGGCGGCTGGAGCATTTTGAGGTTGAACACGGGTTGGTCGCTTGGCGGCGCAACTCATAATCCTGCAAATACAAACCTTCCATCTCATGTATGGGGTATTGGTGATCCTCATTATGGTGCACTCGGGTGGGGTGCTGTCAGCAGTTTCATAGGTGAGGTCTTCCCGCTCTCGGTGATCACGGATCAACTCCAAACCAATCCCGGCATACAAAACCAGATCATGGTGAGCCTGGATCAGACTAGCTACACTCGTAACAATTACTGGATGGGTGCGCCTGCTGTTCAGCCATGCGATATTCGCATAGAGGCGGTAATCTACGCGCAGGAGGGCTCGTTCTACGTGCTCCCCGGCTCGTGGTTCAATTCTAACCCGCAGGATACTTCCAGTAGCAGGCCGGATGGCGTGCGGCCTATGTTCCCATACTTCGGTCAGCCACTGGATATCCGGGTTATCATCGACGGTGCGATTAGTGAGAATATGCCCGCGCCAATCAGTGATGTGGAAGATTGGATGTCGAAGTGGGGCAAGATACCTGCTAGTTACGGTTCCAGTTCGGTACCTACTGCGCACTCGGGTGAGGGGCTTACTATGCTCTACGATGATCACGCCGGTTGGCCTTATAAGAATCTCAGGTCTGGTACTTCCAAACCAATCAGAATCGATCATTATGGGCGCACACTCCCGATAACCCCAAGGCTCCCCGTAAGCCGCAGCCTCATTTACTTCGGCGATGTAATGTAGAGGTGGTCATACAATGAAACATTTCGGCAGGTTTATAGCTGCTTTCATCATCTTCTGCGGCATTATCGCGTCGCAACTCCCGGCCAATGCCGGAGCATATCTATATTCCGGCAAGCGCAAGCGAATAAACTGCGGCGTGCTGGTGGTGTCCGGCTCTACTTCTGAGAATACAAATCTCTTTATGCTGCTGGACAATCTCTCCAGCATGAAACCGGCAGGCTGGACGTTTGAAAACCCACTTGCTGGTTTTAATGGCAGCCGCAAATATACAAAAAACGAAAATGACTATTGGTTAATTAACCTGAGAGATGCGCGCGATCTGTCCATGATGCACGTCCTCTACCTCGGCACATCCGGTGTTGTGGCATTAACTGATGAAGATAGGGAAAAGCTGCGAGAGTTTGTGGACAATGGCGGAGTGCTGTGGATCGATAATACCGGTGGCTTTAAGGGCGCTAAATCTAGTATCGCTCTTCAATTTGATAAGGAATATCCATTTTTTATATCGAACTTTATATTCAAGAGCATTGTAGGCGCATATGCTGACTATCCGATCAGCCCCCACCATCCACTACTCAGTATGCCCTATTGGATTAGTGAACAGGAGGTTGGCAACCTCGGAGCGTATAGTATTTGGGGCAGTATGGTCTGTGAGCCTGGTTACGACGGCGATGCGATGAAAAACTGGAATTTACCGCCGAGCCAATTCGATATGCTCTTTCCTGTAGTTGGTAACAATGGTAGTGCCAACCCCAGCATTGCAGCAAATGCATATGGCAGTGGGCGAATTGTAGCTACAGCCAATGACGTCGGCGCGGGTTGTTTTGCGAATTATCCTTATAATTTAGCCAGCCTGAAGTTTGCATATAATGTAGTGGCTTGGTCTTCCACTTGGACTCACCTTAGAAAAGGCCCCAGGCACACCGGTGCGTCTATCGATACAGTCGGCGGCACTAAGCTAGCTAACTTATGGACTCTGAACAGTGCTTCTGCCAGTAATAGTGTTGAGTCAGCCCCTGTGATATACAAGAACATGGCATTCTACTCCAGTGGAAGCACTGTCTATGCGATAGACCTTGCGCCGCAAGAGGATCTCGATCAGGATGGCTATCCGGACGATGGCAAACCTAATACCAGCACTACTGGTGGCGCAGATGTGATATGGGAATTCTCTGGTGATGGCACGCTTTCTTCTCCCAGCATAGTTACTGTACAAGATCCCGGAGATTTTTCAAAAGCTGAAAGCTCAGTAACACCGGTTGATGTTGTTCTTGTTCAATCTTCTACAGGGACCATTTACATGCTGGATGCATTTAAGAGAGTAAGTGGTAAATTCCCATCGAAACCTGATGTGCTCACAACGTTATCCGGTCCGGCTAGCTCCAATCCGTTCCCACCGCTTTATTCCAACGGCTGGATTTATGCCATCGGTAGTGATGGCCGCCTTAATGCATTCAATCCGGTTCTTAAGGCTTGGAAAGCTAATCATAGTGGTGATACTACTGTGACGCCTTATTGGAGTATGCCTAACGACATATGGAGAACTTCTGAGGTACATGGTGGTCTTACATTTGGCTTCTTAAAGCATGTTACAAGCGGTGCCATTATTGGTGTGGTCTATTGGTGTGCACCGGAGATGATCCAGGGCAGCACACTGGTAGGGAATGACTGTGTTTATGGCGTCCCTGTCTTTGTGAATAACGACCGCTTGAAAGTCACCAATATTTCTGGAAGCGTTGCTACATGCAAAGCAATTTATTCAAAGATACCAATCTCAGGAGCACCGCTTCCACAAGTGTGGATAATAAAAAATAATGGTGAAGTGATCAAAGCGACTGCGGAGGTTGATCCTGCACTTATCGGTGTGCTTAAGGTAACCACTACAACAAGCGAAACCATCCCCATTGACGCTAAAATTTATGCCAACTATTCATTGACATATGCCACTGAAGGTATTATTTACGGAAATCCGCCTGAGATCAAATGCCAACTTCAGCCGCAGCCTCCGACAATATCCGACTCCAGTCTTAATCCGGTATCGAAGACTATAGTTACAGCCACGCCTGCACTCGGCCCGGATGGGCTGATGTTTGTCAATGGCAAACGTGATTCCAATAGCAATGGACAAGGTACAACCGGCGGCTCCATCTATGCAATGAAATGCGATGGTACCTTAAGGCCTACCAAATGGAACTATCTCCTGCATGAGGGCGTTAGAAATACCGCTCTCATGGGCAGTTCCGGTTCTGGACTGCCTAGCATTAATACGGCTAGCAGCGATCTTGTGATACCCGGCGTTGTGATGGTGGAACTGCCGAATGGGATGATGGCACCAATGACCAACATCCAGGCGCAATCATCACCGGCATACTGGGGCGATAAGCTGTTCGTTACCGTAAATGGCAGTGTAGGCGACACATCCATGGGCGCGCTGCTCTGTTTCAAGGCAAACCCGGACTTTGTTATCCGCATAACACAATACGCCGGTGTTGACGGCAGCGGCAACCCTGTTAAGAAGACAAGGCGGCTTTATGATTCTGCCGATCCTACTCGGAAGCTGACAGTCAGGCTCTGGCAGCCGAACTTGCTCACCCCTGGTGGCGGCAGCATACTCACCGACTCGGTGGCTGTTACCGGTGAAGATATGGTCGATTACGAGAGAGGCATCATCCATTTCGATAGTTTTGACCGGCCCAAACTCAAAGGATCTATTGATGGTACTGGTCTATCGATTCTCGAAACAAATATATTCTCGCCGTCACTGCCTGTTTGGGTGACTCTGGATGGTGTTGAGGTTCCTATTGACTGGTCTACATGGAGCCCGATCAATTCACAGAAAGATAAGCTATATGCAGGCGCCACTAACAGTATGCTCGATAGTCAGCGAAACGATTCTGTCGATCTCAGTGGCTGGAACAATCTTCTCTGGTATTACCCGGTATCGAAGCCCGTCCATTCTTCACCGGTACTCATAGGCGATGGTGTATACTTCACAGCCGATGATGACACTATCTACGCTGTGAATGCTGAGACTGGCGAGACTGCTGGTAAAGCTGTTGATGATTCGCAGTTGATTTGGAAAGAGGATGGCAGCTACACTGGTGAGAGCAGCAGCGGTGGTGAGTATTCAGGCCCTAATATTTCCATTGCAGGCTCAAATGGTGTGCTTCTCGTTCCAAAGCGCGATGGCTTAGTGGCCTATTCCAATACCACCACCCTCACTGCCGATACCAGCCGGGTGATGGAGATTGATGGTGCTGGAGAGATAAGCTGGTCGCTGGACTCGGTCTCGTGGCCTGGTCGTATTCCACTTAGCTCCAGTAATGCCGCGCCTAAGTTGACGAGTCCGGTTAACAACCCCGGGCGAGTGCGGTATATCGCTCAAAACGATCTATTGATGGCTAATACTGGAGCCAATCAGGTTTGCCGCTTTAGCAAAGACGGCACCGTCTCATTCGCCCAAGCGACTGATGTTGATGACAACAAAGCTTATGTCAGATGGATGTATGATAAATTCAGTGATCCCAGGCATCTCCTCCGCCCAGGTCAGCCGACCACGCTTGACGGCCCGACGGATGCGCTGCTCTGGGAGGAGACGGAAGTAGAAACAATAAACAGCAAAGATGTCAATGTATCGACAGTCCATTGTATGATTGCTGATTCCGGCAACCATCGAATTGTGGACCTTGTATACCGTCTTCAGGTTAATTCCAACGGCAAGCGCACGCTCCTGAACAAGGAAGTCGACCCGGACAGCGGTTTCACCCTGCCTGATCTGAGGTGGATCACTAATACGGACTCGATGAACGATCGTTATATTTACGATTGTATCCAGCTCGCTCCCACACCGAATTATTCCGGTATCGATGTCTGCGCGGCTGTGTCCAACTACCGCGCTGGTTTAGACCCAAGCTCAGGCGTTGGGCTGGGTGGAGCAATTGTTGCTATCAAATACCGTGAGAGAAGTGGCAACAGGTGGGTTTATAACGCTAACAAATCCGGTGAGATCGAGGGAAGTTGCGATCAGATCAATTTCAGTGGTAGCATTATGCCGCTAGCCAGCCCGCGTTATTTCCAGATAGTCAGTAGAACCTCAATAAACACCTACACGGCGCTCGTTTGTGACAACTACGGTGTCTACGAAGCTGAGATCAGTCTGGACAGCAGGGTTGCGATGGTGACGCACAAGTTGTGGGATGAAGACTATCGTGGGCTAGATCGTGACGGTGATAGTGATAACGGTAACCAATATCTTGGCGTCCCGCTGCTGGCAAGAAGCGCGCAGAAGCTCCCTAACGACAACTGGTTGATCACAAATAGCTATTCGGGAACTAACAAGGGTGGTACAGCCACGTTCAATGGGGAGGTATTTGAGTATAACCCCAACATTACAACTGGCAGCACTACTGCAGTTGGGAAAGTAGGCTGGCACTGCCCTGATCTAAAGTTCACGTTTCCTAAGGAGGATCCTGCGAACTACGATTGGAAGCAGGTATTGACCAACAGCTACACTCCCCAGCAGCCCAGGTCTGCTGAGAGATTGAGCCAATAGCATTAGCAGATAAGATAACGCAATATTAAAGGGCGGTCCCTGAAAAGGGCCGCCCTTTTATCTTCTCTCCGTGTTCCTTCCGATCAATCTTTATAGAGTGTGTCTTCTCCTGAGCATCGCCAACCCCGCTGCTGCGAAACTTGCCAATGCTGCAAGGCTTGATGGCTCGGGCACTACTGATCCTGGCGCGTCAAAGCCGATTATCGAGCTAATCTGATCGTTGATATCAAGCCCTCCCGACATCGCCCATGTGTCAGTATTTACCAACCCAACGTGTCCAACACCGGGCTGAGTGAACCATACCGCTGTGCCATCGAGTGATGCCGCGCACTGCTGGTTACGGGTGCTATCTACGCCACCGCTTGCTGATGTCCACCCGCTGGTAGCGCCGGAGTTATCTACCGTGGTTTTCCACAGCTTTGCAGTACCATTATCGGTGCCGACTATTGCAAGGTAGTTTATATCGTTGAGAACAAACGATGTAATTCCGCCGATTATCCCAGGTAAAACCTGAGGCGATATTATAACTCCACTTGAGGTGCCGTACATCGTGATGTAGCTGGGGTCGAAGTTGCCATCGAAACCCTCGCTAACTACATAAGCATAACCCATATCGTTGCCTGCTACAGCTATTGGGTTTTGGGCTTTCAACAATTCAGCAGGTGTTCCACCTAAGCCTCCACCAGCCAGATAGGTTGCATAGCTGGCGCCATTGAGGTAGGAATCAGCATTTTCATGTGTAATTACCACGCCATTACCTACTGCTGCTGCGTCTACCTGCGGGTAATTATCATTGCCCAAAGAAGATATTTGTACAGCGCTACTAAGATTGGGCAGATATGCGTATTTGGCATCAAAGGTGTAGCTGTCGGTTATGTATATCCCGCCACTCTTGTCTATGGCGATACTTCCTACTTGAGTTACTTTACTCTCACCGTTGTTCAGTGCTATGATATTGCCTATGTTGGCTGAGTATGTTCCCTGGCTGCTGGTTAGATTGAGAACAAGTAGCTGACTCCCATCGTTGTTCTTTTCGGTGACCAGTATCTTTTTGCCAATCACGGCTACATCACGATGCGTGTAACTGCTGCCGAAGTCATAAAGTACGCGGCTGGACACGCTTCCGCCATCGCTGGAAAGCAGGTAAAGTTTGCTCGGGCTGGTAGCCAGTGCATAATGCGCGGCTGCGCTCGCAGGAGTGCCATAAATCGCAAAAACCGCCGCTAGCCCCAGAACAAGCCGTATAATACATCGTTTATTCATAAAGTAACCTCTGCTGTAGGATAACCACATGTCAACTCTTATGTTGCACAATTCGTGCCAATCACTTACCTCATCCGATCACTCCTCCCTCCAGCTTCCGTGTTCAGATTGCGCGGATTTTCTGTCCGCCTTATATGGTATAATGTGTGCTTGCCGAGCTTGTTGGCACGGAACAATTAATATGAGTGCAGAGTCGTATACAATGACACACATTGTCAGGGAATCTCCGATGAACCTTCTTGCAGCACGTGTCGTGATGCAGTCAGGTTTATCGCGAGGCAACAAGATGGCAAGGAATGCCATTCCAAGGTAGTGGTGTAGGTGTGGAGGACCTGATGAGGGATATCAGATTACGTTCATTTGCTTTGGCAGCTAGTATAATTCTCACGGCGCTGTTGGTGTGTGGCCAGGCATGGTCGCAGATAACGACCGATAACTACCCTGTGTGGCCGGCCTACCATGCGGATATGTACCGCTTGGGACAGAACGCAGAGTCTACGGACATTAAAAACCCTGCCACTCTGAACCTTATATGGGTATATCCTCGCGCTGATGCGACATATACCGCCGAAGAGCTGACGATTGTTTCCGATCCTAACAGATTTCAAGTTCACTGGGACCATCTGCGTGGAGATCAATATGAGGATGCATGGGATCACTCTTATTACATTAAAAGTGCAGTGTCGACGATAGACCCTACCACGAACGAGCAAATAGATCCATGGACAATTGCTGACGGCCGGGTTACATGGTTCTTCCCGTCTGATCTTCCGAAAGGCCTTTATCAGGTATGGGTGTGGGTGCCGTCGGAACCTGATAATGAATATTTTACCCATCAGGCTAAATACAGGATAACTGACGATAACGGCACTTCAACAGTCGAGTTCGACCAGAGCGACGGTGGTTCCTGGCAACTCCTGAGCAGCAAGTTGTTCTCGTTCAAGGGAACGGGCGACTACAAGGTGGAGTTGACTGATTATACGGATGATACGAAAGACTCTATTAGTAACAATAACATCAAAGTGGTTGCTGACGCTGTAAAGTTCACCCAAGCCAGCGGACAAGAAATATACGCTTCGCCTGTAAGCGCAATGGTTGATTGGACGTGGAAAAAGCCTGCTGGTTCCACATCTACTGGGGATTGGGTGAACAAGAAGACGACGATGGTCTTCACTGGAACTGTGGAACAGCCCCTTACCAATGACGACAGCGCGCCAGACACCGGTGCGATCTATTGCATAAACAGCGTTACTCCCACAACATCGCCCATTGATGCTGAAAGTAACCAATATAAGGACTTGGCTGAGCAGTTGGGCACAGTGGTTTGGCGTTATCCGAATGCCGATCCGACAAAGCGCGAGCTACTCGAAGGACCCATTCAAGGTGGAATATACTCCACACCCACGCTAGCCTATTACAACGATCCTAATAGCAACCAGAAAAGGTTTGCTTGTTTTGTTACTGCGAGTGATAGACAGGTATATGCAATTGATGTCGCTACGGGCAAACTTATCTGGAAAGGCCCAGGTGTAACTCGCAGCGATACAGATAAAACTGACTGGCAGGTCATTACCGGCAGAGATGATGCTTTTGGTGGCAAGTTCCATTATGCTACATGCGACGGTAATAAATCGATGGTATGGGGCTTTGATATGAATGCCCTTGGTATCTCCATAAACAGTTGTTTCTATACAGTTTATGCATGGATTCCTCTCCGAAAGGGAGGCGAGATTGGCGACAGAGTCAATGACGCTGTCTATGTAATCACGCATAGTGGTGGCAATACTTCAAAAGTTAGGGTAGACCAGGCAGCGTTATCTAACCAGGGCAAGTGGGTGCAGATCGGTTCATCGTATTATAATGTTTCTTCTGTATCTCTCCTCAATTCCACTTCTGCCGA
>JAJFTD010000082.1 GCA_021373255.1 bacterium | reverse complement strand
TGTCGAAAGTTAGCCGACGGGCATAGTTGCTTCGGACCGCGAAGCTGCCGAAGCCGCCGCCGAAGGCGGCGAAACAACGTATCAGTGATAGACCAAACCTGTAAATTATGCGAAACGTGGTCTTTTCGGCCTCTTCGAGGCCGGCTTCGGCAGCTTCGCTGCGCTCCGCAGTCCGAAGCAACCTCAGTTTTCTCGCTAACTTTCGACAACTATGATTCGGAGATCGCCTCCCATCAAGATGCTACCGCCTGAGGGGCGGTTTCGGGACGAGGGCGTCCCGAAACAACTTACACCCTTCGGTTTTTCTTGGTTAGCAGAACGCCACTTACTCCTCGATTCTAATCCCATCCACATAAACCAGCGAGTCCTTCGCCAGGTCTCCGTGCTCGCCTAGCACTTCTATTTTGAGCTTATGGGTGCCGGAATTGGGAAGTTCTTTGCGGTATAGGCATACTCCCCAGATGTCGTCAGCCGAATAGGTGTCGACGATCTCTGCCGGGCCGTTATCTATGCTCACAGCCGCTTTGCCGCAATTTGCGCCATATTTGGAAAACCAGAGCACTTTGCGGCCTTTGAATGTAAGCTCCAGCGCCGCGCCCTTTTCTTTCGACGAGGTAATTGTGCCTTTATATGCGGGCAGCAGGTCTTTTTCATTGTTCCAATTGCCCGTGTAGGTTATCTCTTTGTTCATGTCATTGTAGACCAAACTCGGGTTTGCGGTCTGCCCTAGAGCAATGGCCTTGCCGGAGGTATTTCCCGCGCCGTCGACTGTGCGGACCTCATAGGTTGCGGCGATATCCGCACCTGCGGAGTGGTCGAAGTAGTAGGTGCCCTTGGCTACTTTATCGATCGTGGCACCATCTCTGAAGATCTCATAATAGGAAACCCAGTTATTGTCCGCAGCGGGCTGCCACTTGATCTCTATTCCCGGATAGCCCATATTTTCCGCAGACTTTTTGGTGACTCCGCTCGGAGCGGTCGGTGGCTCTTTATCCAGCTTGCTCCCCGGATGAAGCGGCATGTTAAGGTAGATCAGCTCACCTGCAGGCAGCTTATCGAAGGACAAGCCGCGCTCCATCAGTTCCTTGCCTGTAAGCTCGGCATTTGCATCAGACTCTTGATATGAAACAAAATAAGTCTCATTAGAGATCAGGCCCTTAGGCTTGATTGTCACGGGGCCAGGTGCGGTGTGCTTGGTGATGATGATACCGCGTTTGTGGTCTCCGCTCAGCCTCTGGAAATACATACTCGGTTCATCGCCCGTAATCACCGGACGATAGACATTCACCCACCTGCCGACCACTCCCTGCTTGTGCAGATAGTGGTATATATCAATCAATTCACGGATTCCCTCGAGTTTAGCGGGGTCCCAGGTATCTCCGGTCATATCGAAGTTGATGCAGAGCAAACCGCGCCATGCGGATTTTTCATATTTGTCCGGATTCCAGAGATCAGGAATGTCGCTTGTTTTGTCAGGCGGGAAGAGGAGCGATGCGTAGTAGTTACGAAGAACACCTACCGCGCCGTCGCTGAACGAAAGGGACGAAGCATAACGCGTATAATCATAACCCGCGCCATTTCCGCCGCCGTTTACAGCTTGAAATGCGCATTGCGTGTGCTTATCCAGGAAGTCTGTCAGAACCTTTCTAAAGCCCTGGTCCTGAGCAAGCAGATGAGTGTCATCACCGTCATATGGGTTAGTTGGACTACTGTCGTTTCGCCATTCGAAGTTGCCCCATCTCTCGGCAAAGCTGTCGAGTTGGCCTTTCATAAACTCCACGACCTCCGGCATTCCCATATCAAGGCATCCGCCCTTGGCCCAATCAGGGTGTTCCTTGACGACCTTGGCATCCTGCGCCACGGTATAAAGGAAAGCGTAAATAAGCTGGCCCATATCCGACTTGTGCAGGTATTCACCGGTGGTTCGGAAATCGGGACCGTTCCAATCTCCTGCTCTATCCCACCATCCCCAGTCACGGTGGTAGACATCAGCTCCGCAATAGCGCATAAGGTCGGCTACACGAAAGACCTTGCGGAATGTGCTGTCCCAATCGGGATCGCCGCCTGTCCAACTGACTCCAGGTTTACCCCAGCCCGTGCCCTTCATCCAATAACCGAGCATACGAATCGCGGGGAACCAGCCATCGCGGGTGTAGTCCCAAAGATAACGGTATTGCCAGTCCAAAAGTTCATTGCCTGCGTTGTCCAGGTCATCAGAATATAGGCCGGTAAAAGCCTTGGGAGTAGTTACAGACTCGCCCGGCTTCAGTACCTGCTTGTGACCCGCGACTACATAGGACACCGAAACTGTGCCGTTCCCATCTGCCTTATATGAAGACACCCAGTGCCCCAAAAAGTCCCAGCCGATAAAGAGGCCGTTCTTTGAGTCATTGCTGTATAACGAGACCCACGGCGCATAGCTCGATGAGCCCATTCGCGAACCATAACCGCCTCCCATCCCGTTGCCGGTGTTGCAGACAGAGCCGGTTATGTGGATGTGCCCATCTTTTGGAGCAGTCCACACGCGTACAACATCCTGACCACTATCCGGATGCTGGCTGTCCGGGCTCACAAACGGTGTGCCTGTGTCGTTATCCTTGGCTTTTCTCCACTGCTTATGCTTGGGGTAATAGGCCAGGTCAATAAACTTACCATCCTCAATATACTGATACTGCCAGCCATTTTCACCCTGCTTACCGCTAAATTCCTTAGATGCGGTGTGAATCTCGCCGTCATCGTAAGCAAGAGTCGGGTCAAAGGCGGTGGTGTCCCAGCCAAAGTTCTGGTTCATATTCACCAGAAACACCAGCTTATCGCCAGCTTTGACATCTACTGATACATCATACTTCTTCGTATCATTTGAGTCTTTCAGATACCCCCATCCGCTTTCAGGCCAAATTTGCCGGTCATTTTGGAGTATCTTTACATTGACACCGTCTCCCGGAGCGTTGCCCTTGCCTTCAAGGAAGGGAGTGTAGGAGTCGAAGACCCGGGGCTTGGCATTATCGAGCTTTTCAGTCTGTAAAAGCCAGGAATCCGGTTGATTTTCGCCGCCGGTCATCCATCGCAAGTCATAGGAATCCAAAGCGCCGGTCTTAGCCGTGAGGGTGAGAAAACTTGGCTCAATTATCTTCAGCGGTTCGGTGCCTGCATTCTTATAAGCCACCCACTCGCGGATTACACTCGACTGAGGATAAACAACATAGCTCTTGGTAACCTGCAGCGATCCTCTTTGCAATGTGATATCGAGTTGAAGCTCACCCTGCTTGAGCTTTGTCTCTTTGGAGCCGATCAGCTTCCAGCCGCCATCATCTCCGCTGACACGTTCGCCGCCATCTTCCAGTGCGACTGAAAACTCCCCATCTGTCGCATTCTTAGGCAGCATCTCAAGCCCGGCAGACTTATTCATATATCTTTGCAGGATAAATTTACCGTCTTTAAGTGCGATAGCCCTTTCGACCGAAGCTGAACCGATCACCCAGGTATTATCACTGCGATTTATATACGCATCGTTTGACTGCAAAGCAAGCCCCTCCGTACATACACAAGCTAAAAGTAGAATTGTTGAAACTATCCAAAGGCCCCTCATTATCAGACTCCTTGACAAGCTATATTTGCTACTACATTTATAGATAACTAATTCCTCCTAATGCTGCCCGGTAAATTTGAGCACGGTTTCCTGTGGCTTCGAGCAGGGTATCAGATTAACGAGATGAGAGACCTATTTGAGCACGAGCACAGAGAGATATATCGCGAGGCCTTAACAGCCCTGAAGAACGCAGGCATTGATTTTATGCTTGGCGGCGCATTTGCGATCTACCACTACACAAACTGGTGGCGCAACACCCATGACATAGACGTGTACGTTGTCCAAAATGATGTCGCGAAGGCGGCGCGTGCTCTGGAAACCGCCGGCTTTTATGATATAGGGGAGCAAGCTAAGGGAGACAAAGAGTGGATCTACCACTCCGCTCGTGGAGATATGATAGTCGATGTTATCTGGCGGTTCGCAAATCTGGCGAATTATATCACGCCGGATTGGCTGGAGCGGGCACCGAAGGGTAACTTTGTGGGGGTGGATGTGAAGTTCATCCCGTTGGAAGAGATAGTCTGGATAAAGACTTTCGTAATCAATCGACACCGATGCGACTGGCCCGACGTAATGCGCGTTATAAGGGCACAGTGCAGCAACCTGGATTGGCACCGGCTTCTGGATATGCTTGACGAGCATTGGCTGCTCCTGGCCGGTTTGATAGATGTCTTTGACTGGCAGCACCCTGACTCCATAGGGTGCGTGCCGTTGGAGATCCGGGAAGAACTCATTACGCGGCGCAGAGATTTTTGGGCAAACCCGCCGCTGGGAGTCGACCGGGAACACCTGCTTGATCCTTGGATACATTATAGGGCGGATAAATATGCAATATGGCGCAATGAACAACCCAATGATTGATGTGATCGAAGAGATCACACTGATGGCGGAATACGGCTTCGACTTTATAGACCTCACACTCGAGCCTGAGGAAACATACTCGGCAACAGTGGATGTCAACAAGATCGCCCGCACTCTGGAACAGCATAAAATGGGAATAGTGGGCCATACGGCGTGGTATTTGCCTGTGGCGTCGGCATACCCTGACTTCAGAAACCTCGCGCTGCAAGAATTGGAAAGGTGTCTGAAGGTCTTTAGGGATCTAGGTGCGACAAAGATGAACCTGCACCCTTACGTCAAGGTACCTCTGCACAACGAAGATTGGATCATCACTCATAACATCGAATCACTAGCCAGTCTGGTAGATGCGGGCAAAGAGATGGGCATATCTATTATGCTGGAGAACATGCCCCACTTCAGCAGGGTATCGCAGATAAAGCCCATACTCGAGTCCGTGCCGGATGCGCAACTGCTGCTGGATGTCGGCCATGCCAACCTTGGCGCCACGCACAACCACGCCGAGGAACTCCTCGCCCACTTCGGCGACCGGCTGGGCCACGTGCACGTCTCGGACAATCGTGGCGGCCAGGACGACCTGCACCTGCCGCTGGGAGTAGGCAACATCAACTGGCTGAGCGTTGTCCGTCTGCTTAAAAATGTGGGCTACGATGGGACGATAACCGTGGAAGTGTTCGGCGATGATGACGACTACCTGGTCATGAGCCGCGATAAGATCAAGTATCTCTGGGAAAACACAGAGGCTGGAGAGGTCGCTAAAGGCACCAGGCTGGAGAACAGGCCGGATTAATATGGATGCTTATCAGGGTTGGGTGCGGGCGCGATAGTTGGGTATGAACATCGGCGTTCGGTTCTTGTAGCACGTATATTCATCGCCAAACTTCTCTTCCAACGCGTGCTCCTCCAGATTCATCCACGCGACCATCACCACAGTAAGCCACGCCGCGCTGCACAGTATACTGAGGGTTGGCAGAAAGAAGAACACCCCCCATGCAAGCAGGATATCGGCTGAGTAGATAGGGTGCCTGACCATCGCATATACGCCGGTGGTAACCACATGGTTAATCGCCGCCGCGCTCTGCGGCGCCCGCCGGTGAACCCTCACGGCTCCGAAGAAGAAGTAAAGCCAGTTCAAAGCAGCAGGAATCAGGAGCAGGCTGGTAAAGATATTCCTGCGAAAGAGCCATACATGCGGCAGCAACCACATGAACAGGAATATGCCTGTTATGATGATAGACCACATCAGGACCGGGGAGATTAGCTTTTGTTTTAGGGGTGCGCTCAT
The DNA here is from genome assembly GCA_021373255.1 of bacterium. GTDB lineage: Bacteria > Armatimonadota > UBA5829 > UBA5829 > UBA5829 > UBA5829. Next base: position 34,113 of record JAJFTD010000082.1, on the reverse strand, counting down.
GCTACAGGTATTCCCATTTCGGCAGCAGCCGCTTTCAAGGCATTTATACGCTTATTCGTTTTCGGATGTTCATCCATTTCTATTTCATTATCCCGCTGTTCGGCTGTGTAGCCAGAAATAATCTCTAGGGCTGATATACATACTTGCAGATCACCGACAACCTGAAGTGCTCTAATATCAGCTTCATATTCCAATCTTCGTCTGATCTCAGTAATCCCAATTGTTATCATAAATGCAGTAATCGGCACCAAACCAATGGTCCATATGAAAAACATAGAATGCGCATTATCACCAAAAACGATAGTCACAAACTGCACGCACGCACAGGCAAGAGAGAGCCAATAAGTTTTAGAAAGCACATTCAAGTATATCAGCTCATCATAAAGGTGAGCTAACTCATGAGCCAGTAGATAATCCATTTGTGGAGTAGTAAGGTTTTCAACTGCATTCTGAGTAATTATAATGATGTGTTTCTTAATAAGGGCAATCCCGTTTGTATACCTCTTCGCGTATGCGCCTGTTGAGACTCTGACCCCTTCTACTATAACATTTCCCAATCGTCGGGCTAACGTCCTGGCGCGATCAGTCAGGTCAGGATCGGGACGGCTTGGTCGCCAGTAAGACCTGGTCTCCAAAACTATGAATAGTGGAGATAAAATACCTATGCAGGCTGGCCATGACCTAAGGGAAAACTCAACCGGCCTTGCAATAAATAGGTAGCAGATATAGGCAACCTGCAAGATACATATTATTAAAGCTGTTCTCTTGATACGCACAATTAACTTTGCCAGGTCTACTACATCCGGTTCATTATCCATTCCTCGGAACACCCGCGACCGCATTAGCAGACCGCATAAAGGCACTATAAATGCAAAAGCTAAAGGACAGATCCATATTGACCATAATGCAATTCTCCCGAATGGATCGGCAAACCACATATCTTCAATCATACGCATGTATATTGATCGTGAAAAAATAACTGTCTGTGCCAACCCACCGACGCCTATAATGAGTGGGATTGCAAGTGCAAACCAATCGAAATAAGCTATCCGCTTCGCTTCAGGCAACCTGCGGCGAAGACCAAGAATAACCCCAACAATTAGCGCAGCAATACCAATACCGGGCAACACAAAGCGTATGTAGAAGATAAACATTGTCAAAGACCAGGACAGAGTAGCTCGTGTCGTCACGCTGAATGTTTCCGGTGCAGCAGATACATTGAACCAAGTGCTCCTTGGCCAATTGTGCATTTGATAGTTGATGTTCGGCGGCGGAAGGTAGTCAGGAACTCGCAGTAGAGCATAAGACTGCAGCCCTTTTGATTTGATTCTGGCGATTATCTTCCCCACGGGAATGGTATTTGATATAGAAGTAGAGCCATATTGGGGTTGTTTCAGAGTCAACACTGCAGTCTGGTAATAAAGGTAATGGGTGGTTCCTTTCTCAACAATCCCAGCCGATAATCCCGCACCTTGGGTAGCAGAGAGAAGGGCTTTAGTCAACTCATCCTGGCTGAGTGATGACGATAACAAAGCTACTTTCGTGTAAGAGGCTCCTGTGGTGATAAACAGGAATATTGCCTGTTTCGAAGGCAACGTTTCGGGGATGCCAATGTTGGCATCGGGTAATCCGCGTATGATGCTAGATAGTTGAACATCGTTATCATACGTCATATTCTTCGCATAAACAATCGAACCAGCGCCAATAAATACAACACAGACAGCAACTACATACATCAGGTAATAAGTCATGCGCATTCGGTAAAACCTGAGGGAACGCATATCTGGTTATACTCCTTCAGCAGAGTGTATGCTTGATAATATTCTCCACAGGAGATGTTGCATACTAGACAATATCTTCTGGCTTGGTCGAGATGATAGTTCCCCGGTAACCGGGGAGCGGATCACAGATCCGCAAGAGGTGGGTCTGGGGTCGCAGACCCCAGACCATCACGCGGGGTCGCAGACCCTGGACCATCACACAATGTCTGCATAATGACCATCACACATCACAGGCTATCACTACAAGTGCTTTATTGAGACCACCTGCAGCGGCACTGGTAATGGGCCGGAGTTTAGATAATCGGCAGTCTCCTTGGCTTCTGACAGGCTCGTAAACCCGGATATCTCGGCTTGCCCGCTTGGGATCGGCTCATTTATCTTTGGGGCGGTAAGCAGTTTGCCATTGAAGAACACTGCCAAATAATCATTCACGTGCAAGCGAGTAAACTCACGAAACGTCTTGGTTCCTTTGTTGTTGAATGCGATATTCACAACAATATGATTTGCATTATTGATGTTAGCTTTGGCGTTAGGCATTATATGGTTGCCTGTGAGGACGGGCGAGTTGGTGCTGGTCACTACGACCTTGCTCAACACTTCCGCAGGCTGCTTCAAGCTATTAATGGTTTTTCCATTAGGCCCAGTAAAGATGTAGGCGTCTGCTTTGCTCAAAGGGGCATCAATGCGCCACTTACCGTAGGGATTGTTGGGCCCCTGTACATCCTTGAGGTAATAAAACTCAAGGTTGCCGCTTGAGAGTATTCTGTTGATAACGGTGCTTGTGGGTTGGGTGTCAGGAATTGCAAGCTCAAACTCACCATTATCTGTCAGTTCTACGCTTGGTTCAATCACACCCGGCATCGAAACCAACCGCCGCTGCAAGACCTTTTGCGTTTCTCTAAGCAATTCGTTACGGTCTTCCTGAGACATGGACATGAAATTCTGCGCGGTGGATGCCGGACGCACTATAACAATAACGTTGTTCCTGGCAGCCGTTCTGCGCGTGCTGCGTGAGATGATATTACTGCATCCACATACGATAAGCAGCAGTGCCGCGACCAGCACTGGAGCAATACAGCGATATTGCATAACTGCCTCCTGGAATGCCGCAACAAGCAAGCGGCGAATGCTGTGTTATTCGCTGTGCATTATGTACTTTCCTGCAATGATTGAGTCAGTTCGCGAAGTCCTGGGTGAACATCATATCGCCGGTCTTGCTGGTATAGACACCTATACCCACTCTGCCGAACGCCGGATCAAGGATGTTTCTGCGGTGGCCGGGGCTCTGCAGCAGGCCCTTGTGGGCAATGTCCAGGGTTGGGGCCATTGCGAGGTTTTCACCAGCAATAGTATAGTCGATGTGCGCTTTTCGCATGCGGTCGAAGGGGCTTTCGCCATCGGGAGTGATGTGGGCGAAGTAACCACGAACGAACATATCTCGCGAGTGCTCACGGGCGATTTTCCGCAGTTTGGGGTCCATAGCCAGCGGACGAATGCCGCGAGAGGTTCTCTCTTTGTTTATCAGCTTGAGCATAGCTTCTTCAGCGGCTGGGTCTACTTTGAGGCCGGTCTTTTGCGGGGGAATCTTGAGGGTTTTACCGCTTTCAGGCTTGATGGTAATCAGGGTGAAGTCGCGCTTGATGTCACCGGGGATGACGGAAGAGACGGTACGGTCGATGGTCGAGCCAGCGCTTAGCATATAGCTGCCAAGTGCGGACTTCGTGACCGCCTCGTGCAGAGCACCGATCGGCAGATTAACTGATATGAGGGCGAGAACCGCCGCCAGGACATATCCTTTACCCAAGCCTATGATCAACCCCAGCATTCTGTTTGCAGTGGATGCATGCACCGCGCGGGGCAGTCGCCTGTAAGCATAGCTTGCAAGTATCGAGAAGACAATCTCGACAATGAAAAAGACCAAAACAAATGCAAACACGTTCGCAAGACTGCTCTGGCCCGGTGACCCGTCGAACACCGGCGCGATGTATCTATAGGATAATAGCGCAACTATAAGAGCAATTGCAATACCTATGAGGTCGATTATGCCTGCAATAAACCCTCTGCGCCATCCCACGATGCCGTAGACTATGAAAATCAATATAATAACTGCGTCAACCCAATTCAACTGCTGCCCCATCCTAGGGATTTTCGGAGAATAGACAATATGTCTTTACGATAACTCATCGTCCGAAAGTAAATAAGTTATTCTTGCAGCGTATTTACCCAGCAGGCGCATATTTGATCGGTGGGTTTGATCTCACGATGATGACACTGATGAGGTTCCGTGATACAATGGTGCCACAATCTTAACTGATTTCTGGAGGTGCAGCAGTTGACGAAGTTTGTTGCAGCAGCAATTCTGGCAGTAGCGCTTGTGGCGATGCCGGTGTTAGCATTAGGTTCGGATCAGTGCAGCCTGTCGATGGAAGTTTCGACCGAGGGGCCGATCTTCAATTACATCACCGGCAAACCCTACACGCTCCTCCTGACGTTTGCCAACCAGACGAAGGGTGATGTCACAATCGATAAGGTCGACGTATCGTGTAAATCGAGCACCGACATCAAACTCGACATGAAAACCGCTGTAGAAGCACCGGCGACTGTAGCCGCCGGCGCAAACGGTGTAGGAAGCTATACTGTGACGTTCCCGGATGGAGCAGGGGCGCAGGTGCTGACTTTGGTTGGAACTGTGCAATACACGGCTGATGGAAAGTCACAGTCGGTAACTCAGAGCCGGAACCTGTATGTGTCACCGATTCTGGAGCTGACTATGCTGCCTTCCAGGCTAATATTGGGCGCATCCGATGAGCCCTCGCGTGTGGGTATGAGTGTGATCAACCACAGCGATCAGGTCTACAAGAGCTCTATCGACCTTACCACCTCCGGTGGGATCAGGGTATCGCCTGCGAGCACTGAGATTACAGTGGAACCCAACGGGCTTGAGGCGTTTATGTTCAGCGTATCCCCCGACGGCAACCCCGCGCCTGGGCATTATGCAGTATACATCGATCTTGGAAAGACCAAAGACTGGGTGGCTGTGGACGTGCCTGTGAACGCGAAAAAGCCCTCCGGCAAGATCAGTATAGATGGCAAGACTGACGATTGGACCGGCGCGAGCGCTGTTGCGATAGCACGGCTGGTAGACGGCTCGAAGTGGGACGTCATCGGCAGGGCGAGGTTCGCTTATGATGATACGAACTTCTACGTCAATGTTGAAGTTAATGATCCAACGCATTTCCTCAGCCCGGACTCAAAGAGCCGCGTGAACGCAAACCCTCCGTCGGATAGTATAGTATTGGCTTTTGACCCGCTGGTCGACGGCGCGAGCGCCCCAAGCGGTGAGTATAGGGCTGATGATGTTGAGTTTACGGTGATCGGCGCGGAAGGCGGGTCTGTGATGCTGAAGACCTTTGCCAATGCCAAGGTTGTTGAAGCAGATACGAAGTATCCTGTGGCATTTAGTAGAAATGGCAACAAGAGCATCTATGAAATGGCGATACCTTTGAGTGCCATCAAGCCGATGAAGGATAATATGTTTGCGCTCTCAATCTTGGTGAACGACAGTGACGGCACGAAAGTTACTCAGACCGAATGGGGCGGCGGCCTTGCAGGCAAGATCGACCCTCGGCGCTTTGTGCCGGTGATGTTGACTAAGTAATGAATCCATACTAAAAACGTGCAATCACAGGCTGCGGCACATTAGCTGCAGCCTGTTTTTTTATACTCAACCACTTGCATTTCCACTTCTCTATTCTACCTAACACACTTCAACTAAGTATATATGCTTCTTGCTATACTATCCTGAAGCGGGAAGGATATTACTAATAAAACGGCTCAAAGAAATACTGCATCTTCTCGTGAGACATAGGCACAGCACCACATAATTGCTAGAATCGGAGAAATGTTGAGTCTGCCACTAGACAATATAGCTTTTTGGATATATACTTAGGTTGTTGGGTATGTGAGCTGGCGGTGAGCCGCTTACACGGCAAGTAGAGCGCTGCGGCTAACACATATCACACTTTAAGGACTATTGGTGAGACTTCTCGCATCGACTGCGTCGACGCTGTCAGCCTCACTATGAAAGGAAAGGCGGCATTTCATGCCGCTGTAGAGGAGGATAAGTGGATGAAAATGATTACTCGTGCTCTCAAAATGACCGCCATCGTGGCGGCCTCGGCTGCAATCATTGTGGCACAAACCCCTGGCTTTGCGGCAAACTTCTCGGATGATTTCAATCGTGCTGATTCAAGCACAGTTGGTAATGGCTGGACTGTAGGCGCTAATGGAAACGGGGGTGGTAATAATACTCCTCCGATAGCTGGCATTACAGGCGGACAGTTGGTATTAAGCCGCGCAGGATGGGGGTCTGATGGGGATATCGCCGTCGAACACGCTCTGGATGCAGTGACCTCTATACAGCTAGATATGTCTTGGACATTGGCCGAAAAAGGCAACCCGAATGCTGACTTATCTGCCATCGGCGCTGGTGGAGCTTATGTTATGGTAAGATCATTCCAGAGTGGTAGCGGCAAATCAGTCTCTGTTTCATTATCAAACGATGGCGGTTGGCATGATTGGATCACTTATGGTGATTATGTGGATACAACGGGTGTCTCCACATATAAGATTTCTACAACCGGCAGTCAGGTAACCGTAGATGTACTCTCCGGTGACAGCGTGCTCTGGAGCAGATCTTATGCGTTTGCTCTTCAGTCGATCAATGAAGCCGCAATCAAGGGTAATTGGGCAGGCTGGGAAGCCGGTGGGAATATTTACGCTGACAATTTCGCCGCGACAACCGCCGCTGTCCCTGAGCCTTCGTCACTGCTGGCATTGGCAAGCGTTCTTCCGCTCGCTTTCCTGCGGCGCAGACGTTGATCTAGTTTATAGGTAATTTTCAGTAAGCCCTCGATGCCGTGTCGGGGGCTTGCTTCCTCCGCAGGGCTACGTCCTGCATCCATCACTACAAAAACGCGAAGGATGCGACTGATGAAGACCGCTGTCATCACCGTTCTCATTGTATGGATACTACTATCTGGTGTGGCCTGGATGCTCCAGCCGAAGCCCGATGACCTCAGCAAAACAAACCTGACCTGGCTCAGTGACGACAACCCCACAAGGCGCGAACAACTGGGACTGTTCAACCGGCTGAACCCACAGTATAATGTGCGCCTGGACCCCGTTGATACAAATACCGGCGGAGGGATGGAGAAGGTTATCGTTCAGTCCATTGCCGGAGTTGGGCCGGATTTATTCGACTCTTATGGGTCTTACAAGCTGGCTACATACGTTAAAGCGGGAATCGCATGGGACGTGACTGATGAGCTGAAAAATGCAGGCATAGATGTAAAGAAAGATGCATGGAAGCTCGCCCTATCAAGCGTGGTCTACAAAGGACGCGTGTATGGTGTCCCCTCAAACGTAGGCACACCCGCTATTTGGTTCAATAAAGACCTCTTCGATAAGTATAAAGTCCCCTACCCTAAGAATGTCCGCACATGGAAAGAATTCTTGCCCATTCTTCAGCGCCTGACAATCCGTGATGAGCACGGGCGGGTGAAGCAATACGGGTTCTTGTGCGATTCTTGGATGGTGACACAGTTCATCTGGCAGTGGGGCGGCAGAACGTACACACCCGACGGCACGAAGTGCGTTATCGACAGCCCGGAGGCTATCGCAGGAGTGCAGTTCTTCCACGACCTGATGTATAAATACCACGTCATGCCCACCCCTAACGATGAAGCCGCAATGGCCACACAGGGGGGCTGGGGGTCCGGCACTATGACCCTGTTCATGGGCGGCAAGGGAGCGATGGCGCTGGGCGGACGTTATTGGCTTTGCAGCCTCAGAGACATTAAGGAGCTCAAGCTGGGCGCGATAGAGTGCCCTTATGGCCCTCATAAAATCTACTGGGGCAGCTCACGAGTCACTATTATCAACAAAAACAGCCCGCGCCGCAAAGCCGCGCTGGCGTTCCTGAAGTATCTGGCAAGCCATGATTACAATGAGCTTGTTAATCATCAGGCTGACTGCGTGTCACCGATGAAAGCGTATTGCTATACAGATAAATACATGCACGACCCGGATTACCCCAATGAAGATTTCAATGCCGTGTGGCGTGACACGAATGATTATGCGATGACTGAAGAGGTTAGCCCGTTTATCAATGCGCAGACGGCGGGGCGGATTGTCGAAAAGCAGCTTGACTTGGTGAGGAACAACCAGAAACCGGCTACCCAAGCTATGAAAGCCGCAGCCAGAGAAGTAAACGCAGAGATACAAAAGAACCTGGACCGTGATCCAAACCTGCGAGCCGAGTACGATAGATTGATGGGGACAAAAGCTAAATGAAGACGACTAGACGCCAACGCAATGTAGTTATAGCAGCAGGTTTTCTTCTCCCCAACTTGCTCGGGTTCCTTGTTTTCACAGCAGGGCCGGTGGCGTTTTCGCTGGTAATGAGCTTGTCCAACTGGAACATCCAGCATACAGTGCCGTTTCAGTGGACATTTCTGCGCAATTTCGTGGACCTGTGGCACGATCAGTCGTTTTGGCTGTATTTCGTAAACACGATCTATTTGATGCTCGGTCTCCCTCTGGCGATAGCCGGGTCGCTTGTGCTTGCTCTGTTATTGAGCCAGAACCTGCGCGGCATAACGATCTATCGCACGCTGTTCTATCTACCCAGCATCACCAGTGGAATTGCGCTGATGATCCTTTGGAAGGCGCTTTATAACCCGGACTTCGGCCCGATCAACGCGGTTATCAACTGGACCCTTCAGACGTTCCACATTAACGGCATTTTACACGCGCTCTTCGGAACAAGCGTCACCCCGCCCCAGTGGCTGCTGGCAACGAGGAACCTGCTCGGGTTGGATGTTGAGAAGGTCGGCTTCCTGCCTGCACAGTGGGGGCTTGGCGCTAGAGATGCGATCATCATTATGGGCATTTGGATTGCAGTGGGCGGTAATAATATGCTCCTTTACCTCGCGGCACTTACAAATCTGCCGCAGGAGCTTGTCGAGGCAGCACAGCTCGATGGAGCCGGGAAGTGGGCTGTGTTCAAGAATGTCACGTGGCCCTATCTCGCTCCGACGACGTTCTTCATAGTGGTCATGAGCTTCATCGGCGGACTCCAGGGCGGGTTCGAACAGGCCAGAGTAATGACGGGCGGCGGACCGGCCGGCACGACCATGACTATGAGCTATTACATATACACGAAAGCCTTCGAGGAGTTTCAGGTCGGTTATGCATCAGCGGTCTCGTGGGTTTTGTTCATTATCATCTTTATAGTCACCCTGATCAACTGGCGACTTTCTAACAAGGAGGTGAATTACTAATGGGCACAACAAATACAAGGCGCGGGTTCCGCACGTGGTGGGTCCGAACGGGCCGGTTCGGAATGAGCCACGTGATTCTGGCGCTCATAGCTCTCACGACGCTCACGCCATTCCTATGGATGGTGCTGGCGAGCTTCAAGGCTCTCACAGAGGTGGAACAGCTCAACCCGTTCCCGAGTGTGTGGCATCCTGAGAACTATATTAAAGTTTTCCAGCAGATCCCGTTCGCCAGGTATTATTTCAACTCTGTGTTCATCGCGGGTTGGGTGACTATACTTACTTGCATCACAAGCGCAATGGCGGCATACGCATTCTCACGCGTTGATTGGAGCGGGCGTGACGGATTCTTCAAGCTGTATCTGGCAACTCTTATGATCCCCGGTGTGGTCACTATGATCCCAAACTACACTCTCATGGTTAAGCTGCACCTGATGGACTCATACCTGGGCCTTATCGTCCCCGCGTCATTTTCCGCATTCGGAACATTCCTGCTCCGGCAATTTATGATGACTATCCCACCGGCTCTTGATGAAGCTGCTTCAATTGATGGCGCTAACTCATGGCGGATATTTTGGGACATCATACTGCCGATGTCGCGCCCAGGTGTTGTTACCCTTGCCATCTTCACATTCCTCGGCAACTACGGCTCGTTTACGTGGCCTCTGATTATGATCAAAAGCCAGCATTTGCGGACACTGCCGATAGGCATGTTGTTCTTCGACACGATATATGGCCGGCAGACAAATTTGATCATGGCCGCCAGCGTAATGAACATCATCCCGCTCGTAATACTTTTTGTGATAAGTCAGAAATTCTTAGTGAAGGGTATTCAACTGGGCGCGGTGAAGGGTTAGCGATGACGAAGCCAATCTGTGGCAATATCAGATAAGCAGTTGGAGGGTAGTACGTTGGCAATTGCACCTACGAAGGAAGAATTCTCAAGAGTTCAGACGTGGTTCGAGTCGACATTCAAGCCTGTCGAGGGCCAACAGAGTCGTTTTCCCGTATCGTTCTCACTGGGTGGGGACGATTCCAAGTCGTTATTGAGCAAGTGGAAGTCGGAGTGGCAGTCCACAGGATCTGATGACACATCCACACGCTACACGGTGACATTCACTGACCCGGATTCGGGGCTGGAGTGCCGCTGTGAAATCAAGTTGTACAAAGACTTTCCTGCGGTGGAATGGGTCGGGCATTTCAAGAACAACGCTGAAAAAGACAGCTCGATCATCTCTGACATTCAGGCACTAGATACTGTATTGCCAAATGACTCTACGGATGACTGGGTAGTTCATTACGCACGAGGAAGTGAATATAGCAACATTGATTTTGAACCTCAGGAATACCGATTCAGGTCCCCCGTGAATAAAATCATCCACTCCGCGGATGGGCGCTCATCCGATGGCATAAATGGCGGATCACTACCGTTCTTCAATCTCCAGTTGTCGAAATCAGGCGTTATCGGAGCCATTGGATGGACAGGTGATTGGGCGCTCTCACTCATCCGCGAAGGCTACACCAATGGTGAGATGCAGGTTCGCGCGGGGATGAAGAAAACTCACTTGAAGCTGCATCCGGGAGAGGAGATTCGCGCCCCTAGAATGCTGCTGTTGTTCTGGGAGGGCGACCGGACTCGCGCGCACAATATGTGGCGGCAGTTGATCATGGCTCACTATCGCCCGACAGTTAACGGCGCTCCCGCAATGGCGCCGGTCTGTGAAGCTGTGTGGGGAGAGGTAAGAGACAGCAAGCAGATTGAAGTCGCGCGCTGGTGGCATGAGAATGACATACCTATCGATGCGTTCTGGATCGACGCGGGTTGGCATGGGGATGCAGAGTTCAATGAAGATGCCAGTGTCTTCAACAGCAACTGGGGAGGCCAGGTGGGGAACTGGTGGCCGAACAAGACCACTTACCCCAACGGGCTCAAGCCTGTGGGTGACACACTGAAGAAACTGGGGCTTGGCTTTGTGCTGTGGTTGGAGCCTGAGAGGGTGTGTTTGGGCACTGGATTCACTCGCGAGCACCCGGAGTGGCTGCAGGGCCCCATTTGTGGCAACTACCTCTTCAATCTTGGAATTCCAGAGGCAAGAGAATATCTTATCGACTTGATATCTTCCCTGATCAGCGAGGGAGGGATAACCGTCTACAGGCAGGACTTCAATATGGGCATCGCCCCATTCTGGGCGGCAGCAGACGCATCCGACCGGGTAGGCATCAGCGAAATCCGGCACATAGAAGGCCTGTATGCGTTCTGGGACGGCCTGCGATCGCGCAACCCCGGCCTGCTCATAGACAACTGCTCCAGCGGCGGCCGGAGGATCGATTTGGAAACCAACTCGCGCAGCATTCCGCTGTGGCGAAGCGATTATCAGTGTTTCCCAGGATTCAATCCCACAGGCATGCAAAACCAGACCGAAGGCCTCGCGCCGTGGGTTCCGCTCAGCACGGGAAGCTGTGACAGGGTCGATACTTACACATTCCGAAGCGCGTTCGGGCCCGGTATCGTGTTGAACGACACCACTAAGGGATATGGGCCTAGTATCGGCCAGCCTGCTGAATGGCTGCGGAAGATGGTGCGCGAGCAAAAGGAGATATCGAAGTACTTTTACGGTGACTTCTATCCGCTGCTCTCTTACAGCCAGAACGACGACGTGTGGGCGTTGTGGCAGTTCGATAGACCCGACCTGAACGAGGGGCTGATCCTTGCATTTCGCAGGCAGCAAAGCCCGTTCTCTAAATTGGACGCAGCGAAGCTCCAAGCACTAGAGCCTGATGGAATATATGAGATAAGGTCATTCGATAGCGACCAGGTAAAGCAGTATTCCGGCACAGACCTTATGGAAAAGGGCTTCCCTATTGTGATCAACGAGAAGCCTGGTTCGGCAGTGTTTGTATATAAGAAGGTCTGATGGTGGGATGGCTTGATGGTTTGATAGTTGGGAAAAGGACTCGGCGCTCTTAATTGAGCGGCCGAGTCCTTTTTACGAGATCATATCACCTGTCCACTTAATTAAGACGCAGGCGGTGTGGAGATATAGTCCCAGGAATAGGTCCAGAAGAAGCGGATATTTTTACCGTTGATCTGGCGCACTCCCATGACTCCCGTGACTTTAACATAGTCGTTATTCGCAGGAATCCAGTAGTAACCCCAATCCGTAGGCGCGTAGCATTTGATGCCGGTGTAACCGGAACCGTCCTTGAGGCCCGATCCATCGTCCACGTAGAAGTAAGTGGTGGAGTATTTCGGGAAATCGTCCACTGCCTGGGTGACTTTTCCGTAGATAGTCGTATACAGGCCGATAGTGTTAGCGCCGGTGCTCAGAACGCCTGCATCGGCGTCATCGTAGACAGCATCCTGGTTGCCATAAGCGCCACCGCCTGTGCTCTTGTTGTTCATAGCAACAGGATTAATTGTTATGCCGCTGGGAGTTCCAGATACTGTGCTGGCATTGATGACAAACTCGCCATCCACCAGCGCCGTATTTCCGGCAATAGCCACACGATCACCAAGGTTCACTGGTGTATTAGATATAACCCTGATTGCAGCAGAGCGATTTTCTTTCTCCGCTGCGAAGCAGAATGTATGGCTGGAGTCATCGAGATACCTTGAGCTGACTATCATATCATTGATGGAAACCGCACTGCCAATTTCAGCTTTCCTGGCATCGTCGAGGTTGTTGATCACCTGGATTGTCGGGAACATCGAAACAGCACTCAGGTTGTCAGCATAGACAAGCCCACTGTCTCCCCACTCCATCCACGATCCCTCAATTGTTGCCGCCGTGAACTGAGGGTAAACACCGGCAACATAACCGACCCACTGAATAATACCATTCTGCTCAGCACTCACGGTAACCCCGTTGGTGCCATCGGTGCTGATCTTTATGGTTTGCGGATCTGACACGTTGCCGAGATTGCCTATTATATTCCAGTCATTCCACCCAGGTGTAGGCAGGGCGGCAACTGCTATCGCAATTCCATTGGTGTCTCTCCAGAGCCTGACCATTACAAAACCCGTATTGGAGCAGTCAAGTTTCAACGAGACGCCACTGGCGGCTGTGGGAGGAATGGACATGTCTATCTGTGCCATTGTAACCGGGCTGCTGAACACTTGAGTGATATCACTATATGCATTCGGGCCCCATCCAACGCGATTGAATTCAACCTGGCCATCGACCAGGTGCGCATCCGGAGCTCGCAGGGCGATTGCTTCGCTGTCGCTGTTTCCACCGTTCTTCTCCTGCCAACCATTCAAGATATCTGATGTAAACCAGGTATCCTTGGGGTTGGTGGTAGTCACAGGCGTATTTGCCCTGTTGAAATCATCGCTGAACACGGCTGTAGGAGTGGGAGTAAAGTTGAGGTTGTCAGCATAAAGAATGCCACCGGCTCCCCATGACCGCCAATCAGCAGAAATCTCTGCCGAAGTAAACGAAGTGTGGTTTGTAGTTATCGAACCACTCCACCTCACTCTACCATTTACCTCGACCTTGATTGTGCAGAGGCCGTTATTGTCGGTAGAAATGGTATAAGTGGCATCGCCGATATTACCCAGGTTAACACCGGAATCACCGTTGATGTCCCAAACACCATCCCAGCCGGGAGTCGCGTTGTTGTTAACAAGCATACCGACGCTGGTATTGGATGTACGATTGATCATCAGCATTATGAAAGCACCGCTTGGATCATACGCCCACAGGTTGATGCTTGAATCATTGGGAGCGGAAAGGCGCGCGGAGACCGTGTTGGATGCGTTGAAGGTATGCAGGATCTCAGATGATCCATTCGGGCCCCAACCGTTTCTCCTGAACTCAACGCGGTTGCCGACCATGTGAGCATCCGGGGCTTGCAGGGCAATAGCTTCGCTATCGCTGTTTCCGCTGTCTCTCTCCTGCCAACCGTTACCGATATCGGAAGTGAAGTATACACCCTTGCTGTTGTCTGTTTTAACAGCAGTGTCTGCGCGATCGAAGTCATCGCTGAATGTGATCACGGGGGCTGTTGGTGTTACGGAAAGATTCACGTTATCCACAATCATCATCTCACCGTTCGCCCAAGACTCCCACGCTGCGCCGAGGTCAACCTTAGTGAACTGAGGCACCGAGGCTGCAATGGCACGAGACCAGATAACCTGTCCGTTATAAATAATAGTGAAGGTCACATTAGCAGAACCGTCTGTTTCGATCTTGCATCTGACAGGGCCGGAAAGATAGCCAAGGAATTCATTATAAAAATCCCACTCGTCCCAGCCACCGCCGGGGATAACATTGACCCCTAACATAGTGCGACCATCATCATTGGTGTAGAGCCTAAACAGCGCATATCCGTTATTTGGCGCAATAGCAGAAAGCTGCACGCCTGCACCGCCACCGGAGATTCCCGGGGCGTAGAGGTCGGCTTCCACTGAGTTAGTCGCATCAATGGTATGCATCACATCGCAGTAGGCGCTAGAACCCCACCCTGCGCGATCCATCAACAGCCGACCACCTGAAATCTTGGCAACCGGCGCGGTACCTCCGGCGCTGTTACCGGACGATGTGACCGTCCATCCATTACCGATGGTTGAGGAGTCGGCTCGGTTGAAATCTTCAGTGAACACAGCGGCCAAAGCGGCTGCCTGCACGATTACTAGCGCGCATACAGCAACCAGGCCAGTTACAACAAGAACCCTAATTAACCTCTCCATTCAAAGCCTCCCTTTCACTGAGTATCGCACGCACAGCATCCGCGTGCGTAACGATTTGTATTGCTGCTCGGCATTGCTAATTGCCTTACTGGATGCTCTGCCAAGTCTTCATAATTATGAGTGGTTAGAAACCATACCCTACATGCTCAATATATCGTCAGTTAGCTATACTGTCAAGTGCCAATTACCAGAAAGCCATTATATTGTTTGGTCAGTGCATAATTGGTGGCTACTGCTATTGCGTCAGATAAACCTTGACCCCTACCACGCTGTAAGGAGCCGATTCTATGGTCACTTGCTGGCCTGATGCTGGTGCGGACGCTTGTTGATCGTCGGTATAGTAGTCAAAGAAACAAGCGTCCGGCGATGAGGCCCTGAATGACCTTATGTCCATCATCCTGGTGTGGTCTATGGATGCGCCATTTAAGGTAACGGATACATCATTAAAGCTGGATGCACGGTTAACTATCGTTATATAGACAAACCCAACGTGGTTGCTTACGCATATTCCACCACTGTTGTAGATTATCTTGCCTTCTCCGTGCGGATTGACGACGCCCACAGCCGCACCTTCAGGGTACCAGAAAAGGCGCTTACCAGCCGGGTTGCTGGGATAGTAATCAAGGCGAGCAAAGAACGTCGCATTAGGATCGTCTCTCACCAGATCGTGGAAGAAGATCGATGCTCCATCTTTCTGCATCGCACATACAACCTCCGCTTCGCCCAGGGCTCTGCCTGCGGAGTGCTCGAGTTCTGGGGCCATGCTGCCGGCGCACACATTGTACTCCGTAACAGCCAGCCTCGTTGAGCCAAGGCCGTTATTATTGAAGTCATTGGTCCGGCTTATGTAATTGTTGCGCATCGGCGACCATGCACGCGTCATAGAGTCGCCAATGTTCTGCGGGGTGTCCCATGGCAATGGAGTCCACTGCCCGTTTACTATGACACCCACACCTTGCATATAAAAGTGCTCGCTGGAGTATCCGACGTTTGTCACGTTCTGGCTGGATAGCGCCGGTATGAGCTGGGTGTGCCAACTGTAATCCGACCAACTGTAGCTGTCGCCGCATACCGCAATCTTTGCAGACGAGTTAATAGCGCGCACACCATTTATCAGCGCCTTGCAGAGCAGGGCATATGTGGCGGGAGTGTAGTAACAGTAGTCCTCGTTACCGATTTCCCAGACCACATCTACGCCTATGGTCTTGGCCAACCTGGCCAGCCATGCCGCGGAGTTGGATGCCTGGGTAACATAGTTGCCGGTGTAGCCATCGTCATTGAGGTCCATGCTGATCACTTTGCGGACCACACCGCTGCCGGCATCGTACCAATATCCGGGGTTAAGCTCAAACCACGCAGTGATCCCGGCGTCCTTGCAGAACCGGAAGTATTCATCAGGGCTCGCATAAGTAACCGGCGTGTTCCAAAGCCCGTAAGCAGCGCCGATCCCATAGTTAGTTGAGACGGAAATGGCGGTCTGCCAAGCGGGTATCGTCTCGCGAGTGAGTGGATAACCATACGTGCTGCCGCCGCCAGGGAATCTGATCGACTTAGCGCCGAACTCGTGGAACCTCTGAATCATCTCATCTCTGGTACCGGAGGCGGCTATACCATCGACCACCCCGTGCTCGAACCAGTTGCAATTGAACGCTGCTGGTATATCGCAAGATGCCGTGGTCCCCACCCCTGATAAGGACACAGATGCGGACTTCGTCCCTGCGGTTATGCGGGTGGGAAGCATCGACCGGCGAGACACCTGCAGCTCATTCCAAGTAGCTCCAGACGCACTCCAGGTTACTGTGATGTGCTGGGCCGTGCTGTAGGGGATTCGCAGTTTGTACCATTGAGAACCGGCCGCATAGCTCAAGGTGAGAGGCATTACGTCGCCGCAAGTTACCGTGATGCTCCCGGCTGCCTGGGCGGTGATGTAGAAGTCCAGGGATACTATTTCGTCCGAAGTATAACGGCGGATTGTGTAGGTCCCTGCCGAAACCGTGATGCCGGTATCGGTGCTGCCGTCTGCAAGCGCCGGGCATTCCGCTCCAGCCTGATCTGTGATCATGGGTTTGCCTATCGAGCGTATGACATTGATATCACCGCAGCTCCAGAGGTAGCGGGTGTTGATGCCGTTGACCTGCCGCACACCCATTACCCCGGTAACCGCAACATAGTCCCCGACTGACGGCAGAGATGCAGGGTTACCATCAGCTTTCGCAGGAGGCCTGCACATTATGCCTGTGTTGCCGGAGCCGTCTTTGAGACCGCTCCCGTCATCAATATAAAACCATCCGGCATAGCTGCCGGTGTTGGATGCTGCTGTAACATTACCGCTCAGTTTCATGAGCATACCGATGCTGCTCAGGCCGCTGCTTGGGTTCGGTGGAGTCGTGGTGGCATCGTCAGCGACTGCTGCCTGCCGGCCGAAGTCGCCTCCCCCGGTCGCTTTGTTAGCGGCGAAGACCGGCGTTGGAGCGGCTCCACCAGTGAGAGTGACTCCCACATAATTCGCATTTATGATCCGCTCACCACTGGCCGTATCCGCCGTGCCTTCGATGATAACCTTATCGCCCGGATTCACGGGTGTATCCGACACAACCCTGATGCCGCCACAGTGGTCCGTCCCCTGAACAGCAAAGCCGATCGGCACGGCGCCATCTCCGTAGAACCGAGCGGAGACAGTGGCATCAGTAAGCCTCACCATAGTGTAGTCGGCGACACTTTTTGCCCAGATTGGACTGGTTGATTGATATGGGTCGGGGATGAGCTCGGCAATGAAGTTGTCAGCGTAAAGCGATTCTGTGTTAGACCAGGATTCCCAGGCTGTGCCGAGGGTCGCACTATAAAACGCCGGAAACATGCCGCTCATGGTCTTGCTCCAGACCAGCGAGCCGTTTGATTCTATTCTGCTGGTAACACTGGAAGTGCCATCGGTGCTGATCTTGCATGTGGCTACCTGGAGGTTGCCTAAATCTTGGCCGTAGACGATCCAGTCGTTCCACGCGCCAGTCTGCGATAGTGCGACACCTGCATTCACTGTGCCGTTGGAGCCACGATATAACCTGACCAGAGCGAAGCCGCCCGCCTGGTTGTAGGCATAAAGCTCTATGTTGCTTCCGCCGACCACCATAGGTGGATAGAGATCGGCTTGCAGCGAACCTGTTCGGTTGAGGGTGTGTTTGAGGTAGCAATATCCATTCGGCCCCCAACCCATGCGATCAAACTCGACTCGGCCGCCATTCAGATGTATATCCGGAGCTGTAAGCGCACCCGCTTCCGTGGAGCTGTTACCGGACGCTGTCTCAATCCAGTCCAGGCCGACATCCGAGGCAGCCCAGACTCCTTTAAGGTTGGCGTTATTAGCGGGAGTGTCTGGACGATCAAAATTGTCGCTAAACGCTGATGCCTTAACCAGCGGCAGACACATGACAATCAGCAGAAGTGCTGCTATTATCGTCAGACTGCTTACTCGCAAAATGCTCATTACAAACTACCTCTGGGTCGAACTGCTCGCCAGCACATCCGCGCGAGAACTATTGTTAACGTGCGGCACTTTATTGGAGGAAACACGGTTCAGATTACGTTTCACACATACTTTGACGTTCGAATAATCAATGAAGTGCTGCTGTTGATGCCAATGTTTGCCGTCGTTTTCCTTTATCGCAAGACTGAACCTAAAACTCGACCCGCATCTGATCACCTTTGCGGCGATTGTGTTCACGCCTGCATTTAATTCGGCTTCGGCAAAGTGATAGGATGGGTTCTCGCAGACGTGCTCGTGGCAATTGATCAGCTCTTTGCCGTTGATCCACAGTTTGACGCCGTCCGTACCGCTGGTGAGCACCCACACCCTGCGGGGCTGCTCAAGACGAATCTTGCGGATCATATACACGACCTGCGGACCTGCCATTGTAAAAATATCATCAAGAGGGACTTTATCTTCCGGCGCATCTACCGTGACTCTCTCAACCGTTGCATCGTCACATCTTATCTCACTGAAGCCCGGCTCGGGTAGGTATTCCCGATCAAAGCCAGCGTGGTTCATGAACATGAGCTCAACCGGAGGCAGGCTGGGGTCTTCGTGTGGATAAATGCTGCAAGGTTTGACCATGTCCACAGGGAATGTGTCCCAGAAAGGCCCGATTACCTGCCATTCACTCGCCCCGGCCAAACCAAACTCCTCATTGCAATTCTTGTCTTCATAGGAACACGTCACGCGAATCTTGTTCGCGATTGGAAGATCCGTCACTCCATCTTTAACGACTACCAAAACCTCGACACCGGCTGATTCCTTTGGCGGAAGCGTAACCTCTGCATGGTCGATGCTGATATCGAGATGAGATGGCCCGGTAAGGTGCAGCCGAGTATCAATAGTTCTTTCCCTATTGTTAACTACTTTGATGAATACTTTTGCCGGTTCACTGAAAGATACCGATGGGCTGCCGGGATATTCTATCTGCACACTAACATCATCAACCGCGCGCCCGGCAATAGCAGCAGCCTTTTCTGTAACGTCAGCAGGAACCTCATGGATTATGCACGCGCTGTCCGATCGCTGGGACAAGGCGACGCCGAAGCGACAGGTTTCATTAGTCAAACCCTGTATCGTGCTCTCTTCCAGCAGTTCCTCGATCTTGAGCAGACTTATGATGTCGTCACCGATAGGAGTAACCCACTTCTCGGGCAGCGCATGCGAACCCAAAATCACGCCCATAATCGCTCCCACGGTTGCGCCTGTGCAGTCGGAATCGTAGCCACAATTCACGGCACTGACCATCGAACGCTCAAAGTCACCCTCGCCGTAGAGCAGGCCGATGGCAATAATACCCAGGTTTTGGACGGCCGATGTCGCATCGGGGTGCCCGAACCGATTGATCATGTGAGTCCGTGTCTCCAACATTGGCATGGATTGCTCATGGCATTCAATCACGAACCTGATACACTGGGCCAGGCGCGAGTTTGCGGGTATGAAAGATAGTCCGGTTTCCAGGAGACGCTTGGGATCGGACTCGATGAATGCCATCGACTCTATGGCAGCCAGCAGCTTTTCAGCATAGACAGAGTTGCCGTAATGGTCTAGAACTGCGTCTTTTTCCGCATAAGAAGCAGCAAGCTCCGGGTCTCCAGGTGCAACCAAACCCCATATCTCTGACCGGATGGGGCAGCCCATACTCTCGCCAAAGTAGGAGTTGTTAAACGCCCCTGAGAGCGGCGGACGAATGCCGGTGCGGAAGTTTTTCATCGCATAACCGTATTCATTCCACGGAAATAGAACGTGGCTCATCCATTCCTGCATCAAGTCGTGGGAGGTCAGATCCAACCCATGCTCCTTGAATGCATGGACCCAAACCAGTTGTATGTCCAGGTCATCGTTTGCGATCTGAGCTTTGTCCAGGCTGGCATAGAACTTGAGATCGTTGGTGCTTTTAGCCCCTTCGACAGGTGCGCCAAAGCTGCCGCCTATGCATTTTCCCTGCCAGCAGCCAAGGACCTTATCGTGGTAAGCTGAATAACTTAGCTCCAGCATTAAACCGCACTCTCCTGGTCAAGACGATGCAGATTAATTACGCGGTCTTCGGAAGCGGCGTGGACACCAGAGGCCGCCCGTGCTGCCTCGACCTTCATTGCCGCGTCCAGCTCACGTACATTGATTCCAGCCTGCCCCGGCGCAGATGCGCAGCGCTCGATAACCGGAATTGGGCGAGTTGAGGGCCAGTCGATCTCATAGTCTATGCCCGGCAGCAGGTCGAACATGTCATCGGGGAGCGGTTGTTCGCCGCTGCGATCGAGGCAGACACCCCATACGAATGTCTTCGACAGGAAAGCAAGCCGCTCACCGCGCCGTTCTATTGAAATGCAGGGATCCGCCCACTCAAGGTCTTTGAATTTAGCGATTAAAAGACGATTCTGCGCAATCACGCGGCCGTTCTGCAAAAGTGCAAAAGCGCCAGTGCTCCCCGCACCCAGTGATTGCCACTTTGATAACGGCATCTCGCCAATCACTGCGGACGAATTCGGCTCCAGAGTCACCTCGGCAACGGTATCAACGGGAAGCCCTCCGGCAAGGCGGAACAAGCCGAACCTGGTCATACCCTGCCATGGCTCAGAGGTGTCATTAATCCCATATACCAGCACCTTATCGCCTTCGGTCACGAGCACGACCTGTATGTCGGAGAACGCACGGCGGACCGGGAAATACGCCAGTTTTCGCCTGAGATAATAATCCACTATCGACCAACCGTGGTTTACTGGCCATGAATCATTGAACATCCAGAAGATAGCGGAAGATGTGCTGAACATTCTCCGGCGGAAATTGTTTATGTACTCCTGCAGACCTTCGGATTGAATAACGGCACTGTAGAAAGCGTAGTCATCGAAACTCAATTCATCAGGCTGGCAGCCGAGCCAATACTCGACTAACTTATAGATAACCTGGTAAGGGCACTTCTCACTGTCGCGGTAATTGCAGGCGTTGTCATGGAACTCCCACACCGGCGAGAAGAGATGCCTCTGATCCTCGGGGATAAACTCAGCCAACGTAGCCGGGGACGAAACACCCGGCACTCCACCCTCATTAGGAAACCTGCTGACATCGCTGCGATAGGCCCATATATCCGGCCCTTTACCTTCGATAGGCACTCCCCAGGGGTGCTGATCACCGGTGGTGGGGTCCGTGGGATCGCGGTGCTCGGTAGAGTATGGAGAACTCGGCCAATAGGGGCGCGAAGGATCCTCCTGTTTCATTATCCGAGGAATTTCCATGTGATAAAGGGCATAATCAGGATGTGCTTTCACCTGATCAAAGCCCCAATCCCATGTGGCCCATTCCTGCTCATTGTTTCCACACCAGACCATCAAACTCGGGTGCGGCGAGAGGTCCCGAACGGCAAAGGTCACTTCCTCACGCACGTTATCCAGAAACTCCGGGTCATCAGCCGGATACTTCGAGCACGCGAACATGAAATCGTGCCAGACAAGAATGCCCATCTCATCACAAGCATCCAGCATCGCATGATTGGCATAAAGCCCGCCGCCCCAAATCCTGAGGGCGTTGAAGTTGGCGTCTTTGGCAATCTGGACCAACGCTCTATAATCAGCGGCATTCGTCTTGGAGTAGACCATATCCGGTGGGATCCAGTTGCCACCCTTTGCAAATATCTTGCGGCCGTTGACTTCAAGCGTGAAATACTCGCCGCACTCTGGATGCGGGTCCTGATTGATTCGGATGCTGCGGATGCCCGTGCGTCTCTCCACTCGATCAACCGGCTCGCCGTCTACCACTACCTCGCACTCTACCGTATACAACGGCTGATCACCATGCGGCCTGGGCCACCACAGCTTGGGATTTGTTACCTCAACCATCATATCCTGGCGTGATAACCCTGAAGGAAGATCTATCTCTCGTTCCACTACAATGCCCACCTCTGCCACGCGCATACGCACGACAGCCCGAAGCGGCTCCGGGTGGGTGTTGTCGATAAATACCCTGGTGTTGATCTTCGCGCTTTGATAATCTTCCGATAGCTCGGGAAATACGGTGACAGCATCTATGCGGGCTGAGTCTGTCCAATCCAGCCTGACGGATTTCGAGATGCCGACGTTGATAAAACGAGGGTTCCAATCCCATGAGAACGAGTACTGCGGCTTTCTAAGCCAAGTGCGTTTGTGCAGGACGTGGTCAGGCCAGTTGCAATACCCGACCCCGGATTTCTCCGACACAGAGTATAACCCACTCTCAACATAAACGGCGAGTGAATTCACACCCTCGCGCAGTTTACCTGTAACGTCCAGCCTGCAGGGCGTGAACGCGTTGGCATGGCTGCCGATCTCCTCACCATTCAGATACACAACTGCGTTGAGGTCGAGCCCGTCGAAGACCAGCCACGAATGCGCTGCCACGGCCTCAGCCGGAGCGGTGAAGAGTGTTCTGTAGACCCACTCCTGCTCCTCGACCCATCTCGCCGACTGCGCGTTTAGCCCCACATTACGATCCGGCAGGATACCAGCCCGCTCAAGATCCAAATGGATCTCACCGGGCACCTCCGCGTCAATAAATGTGCGCTCGTCAACGGTTTCGGTGCAGTAATCTGTCGCTAAACCGTGCTGTCCGTCAAAGCCACGCAGCTTCCAGTTACCATTTAGACATAAAGACGTCAGCAATATTCCCCTCGCAAGATAGATAATATCAATGGTGTAGATGGTATGTTTTTGCGGTTTATCGGGATGCCGGGCAACCTACAGTTTCCAATACGCGTCGGCATCGTTGTTGTAGCCTGGGAGCCGGATACGGCTTGGTTTGAGCCACTTGGCGTGGCCATCAGCCATCAGCCAGTTGGAGCCGCCGTTGTGGCGTGCCCACATATTCGCCCAGGTGAACTCACCCTTATCTGTCTTCTGGCATTCGCTTCCCCAATGACCCCACTCCCATGTCCATGCATAAGGCAGGGCGAGCAGAGGGGTACTCGCGTTATCCATTTCCATAACAAACTCGAATGCGAGTATCATCTTGCTTGGCATTGTTACCGTATCGACGCGGACTCCAGTTGCGGGGCCGGAGCCGGGGAGCGCCCAGGACACACTATCGTGCTGGAAGTCACCACGCGGGTCGATAAGTAAACCGTTGGGGCGGTATGAGGTGAAAAACGATTTGCGGACGGTTCTGCCATTCTGCGATTTCAAAGCATCAGATGGACAGCAAAAGATACTCTTGCTCTTCGCATAAGGCATCAGCATCACATTCCAGAATGTCGCCTTGCTCTGCAACTGCGCTGTCGTGCCATTGAACATGGGAGACATTTCAACCGGCATCTTACCATCGTAGTTTTGAGCATAGGTAAAGAACGCCGTGCTAAGCTGCTTCAAATTCGACAAACACTGGGTTTGCTGTGCCTTAGCCTTTGCACCAATGAAGACTGGAAAGAGAATAGCCGCCAAAATGGCAATGATTGCTATTACTACCAGCAGCTCAATCAGTGTAAATCCTGACTTTCTCATCTCCTGTACCTCCTCGAAAATGGCATACTACTGCCATTTCACCATTCGCTGATGAGCTTACGAACTGCAGAAAAGCTCATCAGCGATTATTCTGCAAATACCATCAGGCATTTGTATTCTTTTTCAGAGTTGTGCGTCCGGTGGCTTATTCAGCCACGGGTTCTTCGACCTGAGACACAGCATCAACTATGTTTTCAGATCGTTTCAGCTCTGTTCTGACAGAATAGTGCAGCCGCATTACGATATCTTGATCGTAGTTGCCGCATCCTCGGCCAAACAAGTTGAGTCCGCCTCTGTGCTGAGCATCCGGCTTGACGCCGAACCGCACGGTAATAGGCTCGAAAGGCTTGACATTGACCTTTTGCAGGTTCATATAAGATATCGGGGCTCCATCGATGTAGGAGCCGTCTTCATCAATAGTCCAGAGCTTGGACATACCATACTGCGTCCAAGTGTCCCACCACCATTCGGGACTGAGCGCTCCTCGCTTGCCCCCGAAGTCACCGGGAGATGTCCACGTTCCAACCTCGACGTTATTGATCCAAAGTGTAATATCCGATGGGTAGTCGTTGTTGTAGTCAGGAGCTTCCGAGCACATTTCCACCAATATCTCCAGCTTGTGGATTTTTGAGGTAGTCGGAATCCCGCAGGGGAACACATACTCCACAAAGCCATCGGCTAGCCACAGGTGGTGCGCTGATGCCCGCAGTGGGTGATAGAACGCCTGCGAATCGTCCACGATGCCGATCAACTGCTCCGGGCTGGAGAGGCCGCATGTCGGCGATGCGTGCACGGTTGTAAACAGGCCGACCGGCATTTCAGTCTCTAAGACGTTCCACTCCGGTGTCGTCACAGTCTCAAAGTTTATGATGAACCGCTCAAAGTTGAGGCTGCACCTTTTCTGCATACCCTGCGCGCCCGGCATGTATTCGCAATTGATGAGCCCCATCTGTTCAAGTATCTGGGCGTGCTTAGTAACGGTCGGCTGCGATATTTCCAGAGCCTGCGCCAACTCGTTGATATTCAGGTTGTGCTTCCCCAACAACTGGAGCATCTTCACTCGCATTTCTGAGGCGAGTGCTTTGAACAACTCTACACTGTCAGGACCACGAACTTCGAGAACATGTCTCTTCATAGCTTCTCCGTTACCATACCCTTCTTGCTATCAGTATACCCGCCAAAGAATGCATTGTCAACTATGGTTTTAGCTTTTCTGGCAAAAAGTCATCTTCGCAGGTTGATGCACAGTCTTGGGGCCTTTATTGGCCCAATTTTATTATCGGTATATGTGAGAATCCGCCTAGCTCTTTGTATGGCGCAGGCACAAATTCGGCTGTTATAGACTGATTTCCGGCTGTGAACGTATAACTGCCTGCATCTTCGAATAAGAATAAAGCCTTGCCGGCTGAATCAGCCTTTACACCCTGCGCGATGCTCGATAGTATAGCACTTCGGGCATAGACAATCTGTCCAGGCTGCGCTCCTTCGACTATTACCTGTATCGGCCATACTTGCTTCAGCGGATCTCTTTTACCATAGATATCTCGGAATGAGTAGTAGAGCGAGTTCTTATAAACCAGCGGCACATCGTTCCTGTGCCAGTTGAACATGCCCCCATCAGCGATATCAGTTTTGACACCTACACCAGACTCACTCGGCCATTGTATCTTATAGAAACCCTCCGGCCGGTTGCGGTTTTCAAGTGCCTGCAAAGCTACCCACTGGATAACCTGATATGGAAGAACTCCGGCGATGCCGTTGGCACGACAGACGCCTATCTTCTCATCAAGATACTGCTTTGTGCTCGCCAGGGCTTCATCAAGAGACGCCTGGTCGGTTGCGGCAAAGGCCTTGCGCATGATATCAAGGTCCATGAACTCCCCGAAAACAGTGGGCACACCCGGATACAGGTTGGAATGCATCTTCGCATCGCCATCCTGACCATAGTGCACGCACGCTACATCGAACGGGAAATGTTTATAGCCCGTCAGCCCCTGGCTGCCTTGGTGATGGATAAGCCGGGTGGGATCAAGCCCCTTGATTAGCTTGTCCATCCCATGCCAAAAGTTCAGCATGTCTTGCCATCCTACCTGCTTATCGCTCAATATCTCATTAGTGGCGGCCCACATTACGATGGATGGGTGGTTCCTGTACTCTCTGGTGGACTCGGCAAAGTCACGGGATACATACTTCTTCAGGACAGGATCGTCCCAGTTCCTGTCAGGAACAGCGGTCAGATAACCGTTGAGGGTATGGTTATGCATCTCGAACATCATCCCGAGTTGATCGGCAATATCCCACCACCAATCCGGGCTTTCCAGGCAATGCGTGCGTACGATGTCGATATTGGCGCCGCGCGCTACATTCATATAATGAACGGCAAACTCGGGGTTTCTGAACGTGAAGCCTCCATTGGTAACCACGTCAATATGGTCACCCTGCAGGAATATCTCCTTGCCGTTCAGGTAGAGCTTCTCTCCCTGCGCGTAGAACTCGCGGAAGCCAAACGGAACCTCCACACAGTCCACCAGCTTCCCATGGGCGTCTTTCACCTTGATAATTGCCCTGTACATCGCCCCAGGATTACCCCACGGCTGAGACGGCCCCCAGAGCACTGGATTCTGCCACTTGCGTGTGAACGCAACTTCACCGGATACATTTTTAACGGCTTTCTCGCCCAAATTCATGGAGAACTTGTTATCACCCACGATTGTGGCGCTGACCGTGTATTCGCCAGGCGCTTTCGCAGCGGATTTCAATTGCCACGATACATGAATCTGCTTGTTTCGGTAGGAAGTCTGCACAAACGGGTCTGATATGGCGACGGACGGTAGGATGTGCATAAACACGTCGTCATATATACCGCCCTCCTGTTTCGAGGCGTTGCAGTTGCCACCGAGGAAGTTGGTGCCATCACCGCGAGCGGTGAGCTTGTCATCCTCTACATAAACAGCCAGCGTGTTCTGCGCGCCAGGCTTGACCGCTGAGGTGATGTCGATGAAGAAACGGCTCCATCCACCGAGGTGATTGCCGCAGTACTTGCCGTTCACGAAGACCTCAGCGTAGTGCCAAATCTTCTTAAACTCAAGCTCCACTCGCTGCCTGTTCTTCGTAATGGGTACTTCGAAAGTTGTGTTATACCACGCGAAGTGCTGGTCCTTATTCCACTTAATGCCGTTGTAGCGCGAGACGTCTGTGAACTCACTGCCCCAGTCGTTCCCATTAGTCCAGGTAGTGTGAGGCACGCGGATGTCCTGCCAGCCGTCGGCGGGATACTTGTCCCCTGCCCCATTCTTGGATATGCTCCAGCGCCCGTTCAAGCACACCTTAGCCCTGACCGCATCCGCCGGAAGGCTTTGAGCAGCAACGGGAGCGACACTCGCAGGACCAGCACTCACCACTGTATCGGAACGCAATGCTGATTCAGCTCGCTTCTTCGCCAATTCAGCCCAGGAAAGCGCGTTCTTGCTGTTCAGATATCCTTTATATGATGTCTTGCCGGGTGTATTGGCATAGGTCTGGGCGGCGTCTAGGTAGATGGCTGACGTCCTGGCCCAATAGCCGGTTTTTCCCTTGAGGGTCTGCTTGGTCTGCGCAATGACCCTGAGGGCATCTAATTTGTTGCTCTTGGCCTCATTGACGTAGAGGCGGCTGTTCTCGGCGTCTTTCGACTTGAGATAATCGCTCACTGACTTCTTTGCAGCCTGTGCGGAGGCCAGGACAGGGGCAAAGTCGATTTTTTTGCTAGTCTCAGCCCTATTGCGGAGAGAGGATAGCTGGCTATCAATATTCTTGAACTGCTTATCGAACTGTTTACCCGCAGAGGCTGCTACCTCGTCTGCCAGAGAGTTGAGTGATGACTTGAGACTCTCAGTAAGGACAATTTCAGCCTGCTTCCTAACAGACTCGGCATAATCGTTGAGAGCAGTTTTCGAGTCTTCAGCGAGCTTGGATGCTTCGTAATACTTCGTCTTCTGTGCGTCAGATGGCAGGAACGGGCTATCATTCACTTCCAGCGTTACCGCAATCAATATAGGAACAACCGTATTTGTGTTGGATGAACAGAAATCTACGCTTTCAATATAAGCCGTAGGATCAGGGTTATCCCACGTGAAATCGAGAACGCTTACCTGACCGTTGCCATTATAACCGGACCACGCGACTTTTGCCTGTCGAAGAGGCGCCTCGGTGGAATACCACCAGTCCGCTATATTGACCGGGCTTATAAGAGGCACATCGAGGGGGTGAGTAAGGCTGCTCTCAGGCGCGTAGCCCATATTTACCTGCGCACGCCGCCGCTTATACTCGTCCCCGCTATAGCGATAGTTGATCACATACTTTCCGCTGTCACCAACATTTGGATTATAAGCCGATGTGTGCAGGAAGTGGATACGCTTAACATCAGCCATCCCGATATGAATCCCATTAACACTCTTGGGGGCATAGCCGTCCATGTTGAGGATAATGCAGCTCTTGCCGTTGTTCTTGACCGGGTCTACGATATTGAACGGAATGCCGTTGAAGGTCTGCGGGCCTACTGGGAAGATTGATAGATCATTTGCGGAACCCTGATCAGTCCAGCCGCCTGCTTTATCCCCACGCTTATCATCCGAGAATGAATGCGTGCAGTATGGCGCAAGGTCGATAGGAACCAGCTTTGTCCCTGCAAACACATCACCCTGCACGGTCACTGCAAGCGCAAATATTAAGGCAATTACATATTTCATTAATGGACTCCTCTAAATATAGGTGACAGGTGCCGGGTTCTGGTTATGGGTTGACTATGATTGAAAGTCTTTTTCGGAAATCGCCACGCGGGGCTGGCTCACTATTCGGCAACAGTATGCACATTATTGTAAATATATCGCCTGTTGGCTATATTGTCAAGGGATCTGCACATTATCCACCGGATCATGCTAGACTAAAAGCGAAGGAAGTTGAGAATTAAGAATTGAGAATGGAGAGTTGGCTGGGTGTGTCCAGCGAAATCCATACCATTTCTTTGTTCCTTTTCGTGTTTTCTAGATTTCGCGCTGTCGCGATTAAAATATTAGCCACCTAGAGGCTTGAGTATGGAACTATCAGCAGTTAGCAGCGGGATTGGGGCGCTGGATGATGTGATCCAGGGGCTTCGGCTGGGCGATAATGTTGTCTTTCAGGTGGACGATCTGGAAGACTACACATACTTTGTGAAGCCGTTCGTGGAGCGGGCACTGAAAGATGGGCGGCGGGTCGTGTATCTAAGGTTTGCCCCGCATCCGCCTGTACTTGAGCCTTGGCAGGGCATTGAAGTAGTAGAGGTGGACCCCAGCCCGGGGTTCGACTATTTCAGCCGCGAAGTGCATCTCATCATTGAACAGCATGGGCGGGAAGTGTTCTATGTGCTGGATAATCTCTCCGCGTTGGCGGTCGAGTGGGCAACCGACGAATTACTGGCAAACTTCTTCCAGGTCACCTGCCCATATCTGTTCGAGCTGGATACCGTGACCTATTTCGCACTCACACGCGGCCAGCATGCCCATGGCGCTGTGGCCAGGATTCGTGATACCACGCAGATACTAATGGATATCTACCAGGTGAACGATGTGGTTTACATTCACCCGCTAAAGGTCTGGGACCGCTATTCCCCGCAGATGTTCCTGCCCCACGCTATCACCAGCGGCAAGTGGCAGCCCGTGTTCGGAAGCGGCGACGCGGCAGCCGTGACATCATCCGCACGCCGAAACCCGTTGAGGGGCACATCAGGCTCCATCGCTCCGTGGGACAGCGTTTACCGAAAGTTGAGCCATTACAGGATCGTTGGACCCGTTACTATGGACACGGACCCGGAGTTCACCGCATTGAAGCAGGAATTGTGCCGGATGCTGATCGGCAGCCACCCGGAGTTCAGCAAATTGGCGGACAAGTATCTCACGCTGGATGACCTGTTCAACATACGTGAGCGCCTGGTAGGCTCCGGCCGCATCGGCGGCAAAGCAGCAGGAATGATACTAGCAAGAAGAATCCTGCAAACCACCGACACAACAGACCCGTCGGACTACCGGACCTCCAGCCCCCCGGACTTCTCAAACCTCCTTGAGCCTCATGACTCATTTTATATCGGCTCGGACGTGTTCTTTACTTTTCTTGTAAACAACGACCTGTTCCGCATGCGTCTCCAACTCACCAAGGACTCGCAGTTCTCCCGTGAAGAGTTTGACGAGGTGGAGCGGCGGTTCCTCATGGGCAAGTTTCCGCCTGCGATTATGGAGCAATTCAGGAATATGCTGGATTACTTCGGCCAGGCTCCGATTATTGTGAGGTCATCGAGCCTGCTGGAGGACAGCTTCGGCCATGCATTCGCGGGTAAGTATCGCAGCGAGTTCTGTGCAAATCAGGGCGACCCTGATAATCGGCTGGAGGCGTTCTGCAAGGCGGTGAAACTGGTCTACGCCAGTGCGCTGAACCCCGACGCCCTCTCCTACCGGCGCAAGCGCGGGTTGGGCGAGAGCGATGAGCAGATGGCCATATTGGTGCAGCGAGTGTCAGGGATGCCTTATGATAATTACTTCTTCCCCAGCGTCGCGGGGGTGGCATTCTCACGCAATCTCTACGCGTGGAACGACCGCATCGACCCCAGCCATGGCATGATTAGAATGGTATTCGGGCTGGGTACACGCGCGGTGGACCGTGTCGGCGGGGACTATCCGCGGATGATCGCTATCAGCCACCCGCAGCTCAGGCCCGAGGTCGGCAGGAAGATAACAAAATATTCGCAAAGGCAGGTGGATGTGCTTGACCTTGCAGGCAATGCGTTGGTGACGCGCCCCAGTGTTGAAATCCTGGCTAAACGGGATTATCCGAACCTGCAAATGCTGGTGTCAATTGAGGAAGATGGGCACCTGCAGGACCCCATCTCCAGCCGTATCAGCGGATCACCCCAGAACCTGGTGCTGACATTCAACAACTTA
This sequence comes from bacterium, assembly GCA_021373255.1. GTDB lineage: Bacteria > Armatimonadota > UBA5829 > UBA5829 > UBA5829 > UBA5829. The sequence goes on along the minus strand of JAJFTD010000082.1, from coordinate 3,359 downwards.
ATCCGCCGCACAGAGTTCGTGAAGATTATAGCGGCAATGCTGGCGCGGTTGGAGCGTGCTTATGGGCATCCGATAGATACGGAGTTTACGGCATCGGTGGACAGCTCAGGCCGCGTGCGGGTGAATCTGCTCCAGTGCAGGCCGCTCTGGCTGCCGGGTTCTGCGGGGCCAGTATCGGTGCCGGAGGATATACCAGCCAAACGCACGCTGTTTCGCGCGAGCAGGATGATCAGCGGCGGGGTGGTGAGCGGGGTCCGCTACATCGTCTACATAGACCCGAAGTGGTATGACGCAATAGAGTCCGTTGACACGAAGAAGCTCCTGGGGAGGCTGGTTGGGCGGATCAACTCGCATCCCAATGTTGAGCAGGGCGGCGTCATTATGATGGGGCCGGGAAGATGGGGCTCGAGCAACATCGACCTGGGTGTGAATGTGGGTTACTCCGACATCGACAACGCGTCCGTGCTGGTGGAACTGGCACGCGAGGAGGCGGGACACGTGCCTGAAGTCTCCTACGGAACGCACTTCTTCCAAGATCTGGTAGAAGCTCAGATCATCTACCTACCCGTCTACCCCGATGACCCCGAGACCGCATTCAACGATGATTTCTTCGCATCAGCCCCGAATTCGCTCACGGATTTGCTGCCGGATGCTGGGGAGTTCGCTCGATTAGTGCACGTCATCGACATCCCCGCCGTGACCGACGGAGCGCGCGCGGTGGTGGTTGCGGACCCGCAGATTAGGCAGGCGGTGTGCTACTTTGCAGAGGATGGAGGTTAGGGGTTGGGGTTTGGTCTGGCGGTTAGCGGTAGAATGGACCACCCACTTCTGGGTGAGGATTTTCGAATCAATGTTGTCGAAAGTTAGCCGATGGGCATAGTTGCTTCGGACCGCGAAGCTGCCCCTTGGGCGACAGCGGTTCTGAAAGAACTGCGAGAGCCGACGCCGAAGGCGGCGAGACAACGTAATTGTGATATACCAAACCGTTCGAATTACGCGAAATGTGGTCTTTTCGGCCTCTGCGAGGCCGGCTTCGGCAGCTCCGCTCCGCAGTCCGAAGCAACCTCAGTTCGCTCGCTAATTTACGGCAGCTATGATTCGGAAATCGCCACCGAGAGAACGACTATTGATCAACACCCGGCACCTTTCCTGATTAAAAGCAAGCTCCGCAGGAATTTCAATTTCTAAGGATTAAGCTCTATGTATCATCTTCGGAGGTGCATCAATTGTTGCCTAGAATCCTTGTGATCGGATCGACAAATACTGATATGGTGTTAAACGTGACACACCTGCCGCAGAAAGGTGAAACCGTGGCTAATGGGTCGTTTTTCAGCACGCCTGGTGGTAAAGGCGCTAATCAGGCTGTGGCGGCAGTACGGCTTGGCGGAGCTGTCACATTCGTAGCTGCAGTAGGAGATGATTCGTTCGGTGGGGAGAGCAGGCAACGGTTGGCCAATGAAGGAATCGATACCAGCTTCCTTATCACAAAGTCCGGGTGCACATCTGGTGTGGCGTTGATCTTTGTCGACGAGCAGGGTGAGAATATCATTGGCGTTGCTCCGGGGGCAAATGGTCAGCTCAGTTCTGAAGATGTAATCGACGCCAGTGAGGCTTTTGATGAGGCGAAGTTGGCACTGATCCAACTGGAAATCCCCATGCCAACAGTTCTCCAGGCAGCACGGCGGGCGAAGGAGTGCGGCTGCACTGTGTTATTGAACCCAGCACCGATGCCAAAGAGCGGGCTGCCATCTGAACTGCTCGCCTGCGTGGATGTTTTAACCCCCAACGAGGGTGAACTTCTCGCCCTGGTGCCTGGATCTGGATCGGTGGAAGAAGCGGCACAGAAGGTGCTCGAAATGGGGCCAAAGACCATCGTGGTCACACGCGGCAGCCGCGGGGCGGCGGTGTTTACCAGTGAAGAATCATTCGAGGTGCCTGCTTTGAAGGTAGAGGCTGTGGACACTGTTGGAGCCGGTGACTGTTTCTCCGGCGCGCTTGGTGTATCGCTCGCTGAGGGCAAGCCATTGAGCGAAGCAGTAAAGTTCGCAGGCACAGCAGCGGGGTTAAGTACGCTCACCCCCGGCGCTCAGACCGGCCTTCCGGTGAGGGAAGATGTTGACAGGATGTTGGACAGGCGCTAGCTCTTGTTGACTATCAGTGAACAACACCCGCTAAATATAATCGCTTTGCGACCGGCCAGAAATGGTCACTGACCAAATTACCAAACAACCATTAGTGGTCACTGAGCAAGTGACCAAACGACCATGTGTGACTGACCAAGTGACCATTTCTGACGGTTGCCAGTGTCCAAAAATGACAAAGCCAACGACCACCAGCGGTCGGAATAATATATATAAAATTCTCTCTAAAACAAAGAAAGAAACTATTTTAAATTCTTCCTCCTCTTCTTTTGTTTCACTTGGGGACGCCTTGGCCTTCGGCCGCGGCGGAGAAAACTGGTGCTGGGCGTCCATAACGTGATGTTAGCTGGGTGGGAGCTTACACCCAGCACTCGTCTTCGCAGGAAGAAGAGTCATCACGCCATACAATGCCACTACCAGAAAACGGGGAGTGAGGGCCAGTCACCCTGTTAACTACTCGTGAACAACATTTCACTGAAATATACCCCCAATACGGGTCACAAAAGTGGGTAGTTGTTGTCTTATAATTATGGGAGGGAAATATTTTTCGGAGGGTTGATGGCTGGATAGTCTGATGGTTTGATGGTTGGGAAAAGGCGAAGAGATAGCCCAAGTTGTTTCGGGAAGCCCTCTTCCCGAAACCGTCGGACGCACAACGTGAACGGGTACAAGCCAACGCGCAACGCAAAACGCATTAACGCATAACTTAAATAAACCAAGCTGGGGATACCCCGGCTTTTTTATTGCCACAATGGCAAACATACGTTTGGAGGAGGTGTGGGAAGAGTGAGAGCCAGGAGACGGACTGCTATTGAGCTGTTGATGAACCACCCGGACTCGGTTGTTGCGGAGATGCTGGGAATTCGGCTTTCTACGCTGAGGCAGTGGATAAACGATCCGGTTTTCTCGGAGGCGCTGAGGGATCGCGAGCGGGAGCAGAAAGCGGGGCTGGGCAGGTTAGCGCGGCAGGCGGCTCTTAATGCGGCTGCGGCGTTGTGCCAGGTGACGGGCGAGTCGGGCGGGTCTGGTAAATCGGATGCCAAGGTGCTTTTGGACATACTCAAGGTCAGTGGGGCGTTTGATGCTGAGCCCACAGACCCCGGCGAAGCGCTGGCAGAGATCATCAGGAAAGCATCGGAGGTGGGCGGCAGTGAGCACTCCTAAGATGAAGCTGAGGCTGGCGAAGTGCCTTTGGGGTTGGGAACCTCACGAAACCCA
>JAJFTD010000070.1 GCA_021373255.1 bacterium | reverse complement strand
GGACGAGCATTCGCTGATTGTTACGGGGGTAATCACATTGGCACAAGCAACAGTTGAAGAAAAACCAAAGACCACCGAGCGCAGCTTCCAACGCGTCCTTGAAATTATCGAGGAGTGCGGAACGAAAGAAAGCTCGCTGATCCCGATCCTGCAGAAGGTCCAGGATGAATACCGGTACCTGCCGCAGGAAATACTTGCGTTCATCGCCACAGCTTTGAACGTGCCGCCAGCGACCGTGTTCGGAGTCGCAACATTTTATGCGCAGTTCTCGCTTGAGCCCAAGGGTAAATATCTTATTAGGATGTGCGACGGAACAGCATGCCACGTACGTGGTAACAAAGTCATCAAAGACGCCATTCGTAAGAAAATCGGACTCAAGGACGACGAAAAGACCACCAAGGATATGCGCTACACATTTGAAACCGTAAGTTGCCTTGGCGCGTGCGGTCTGGCCCCGGCTGTGGTCATTAACGACAAGATCTACGGTAACATGACCCCTGAGAAAGTCGTGACCGCGATCAACGAGCTTGAGCAGGAGGCAAAGAATTGAGCCCTATAGGAACCATTGCTTCTCCCCAGGATCTCTCGAAGATTAAAGCCGACGTGCAGGCTGCCATCGCCGCTGAAAAGGTGAGGATTACGCTCTGCTGCGGCAACGGCTGTGTAGCCAGTGGCGCTCGCGAAGTGTTCGCCGCGCTTAGTGCCGAACTTGATAAGCAAGGCGTGCCTCTGAAAGTTGATCTCCTTGAAGAGAAAGAAGACGGCGTGCATATGTCCGCCAGCGGCTGTCAGGGATTGTGCCAGTATGGCCCCATTCTCAGAGTTAGCCCTTACAACTATATGTATTTCCAGGTAAAACCCGAGGACGCCGAAGAGATCGTCAGAGAGACAGTCATCAACGGCAAGGTTATAGAGCGATTATTGCTCAAGAACCCCACCACCGGTGAATCCTACACCACACGCGAAGATATTCCATTCTACAAACACCAGACCAACATTCTCCTCTCAGACTGCGGCACCCTTGATTCTCGGGACATTAGAGAGTATATCGTTCGAGACGGCTACAAGGCCGCGGGCGAAGTTATCTTCTCAATGACACCTGAAGATGTCTGCCGCGAGGTTCTCGATTCCGGTCTTAGAGGTCGAGGCGGCGCTGGATTCCCCACAGGTCGAAAGTGGATGCTCACCCAGCAGGTGCAGTCCGACAAGAAATATGTAGTCTGCAACGGTGACGAGGGCGACCCCGGCGCGTTTATGGACGGCGCCGTTATGGAAGGCAATCCTCATGCGATCCTCGAAGGTATGCTGATCGCCGGTTACGCCATTGGGGCTGACGAGGGATATATCTACGTTAGAGCCGAGTATCCGCTGGCTATCAAGAGCCTGCGCAGAGCTATTGAGCAGGCAGAAGAAGCAGGAATCCTTGGCAAGCACGTTATGGGCAGCCCATTCTCCTTTGAGATTCATATCAAAGAAGGCGCGGGTGCGTTCGTATGCGGTGAGGAAACTGCTCTGATCGCCTCTATCGAGGGCCAGAGAGGTATGCCGAGGCCTAAGCCGCCGTTCCCAGCACAGTCGGGTCTGTGGGGCAAGCCTACTGTTATCAACAATGTTGAGACCTACGCCAATGTTTCCAAGATCATCCTCCACGGCGCGGACTGGTTCCGCAGCTATGGCGTTGAGAAATCACCAGGAACCAAGACATTCTCCATCACCGGCGAAGTTGTGAACACGGGCCTTATCGAAGTTCCGCTTGGGACTACCATCAGGCAGGTCGTTTATGACATCGGCGGCGGCACCCGCAACCCGGGACGCGACTTCAAGGCGGTTCAGATTGGTGGTCCTTCCGGCGCGTGTCTCACGCGAGATCACCTGGATATGCCTCTGGATTATGATAATCTCCGCGCAGCAGGCGCTATGGTCGGCTCGGGTGGATTGGTTATCCTTGATGAGGGCACGTGTATGGTCGAAGTTGCACGATTCTTCATGCACTTCACCCAGAGCGAGTCCTGCGGCAAGTGCGTTCTCTGCCGCGAGGGAACCAAGAGAATGCTTGAACTGCTGGAGAAGATCGTCCATGGAGAGGGCACTGTCGAAGACATCGACCTGCTGCAAGAGCTGGCAGAGACCGTAAGAGATGGTTCGCTGTGCGGCTTGGGCAAGACTGCTCCAAACCCGGTCCTTTCGACTCTCAAGTATTTCAAGGACGAGTACATGGCCCACGTGGTGGACAAGAAATGTCCAGCTGGTCAGTGCACGGCGTTCAAGACATACAAGATAGTTGCAGACAAGTGCAAGGGCTGCGGTCTTTGCGCAAAGAAGTGTCCGGTCGGGGCAATCAGCGGCGAGGTAAAGAGCCCGTTTGTTATCGACTCCGAGAAGTGCATCAAGTGCGGCGTCTGCGCCCAGGTGTGCAAGTTTGACGCGGTGACGCTGTAGGGGGGGCCACAATGGAAAAGAACTACGTTAATGTAGATGGTACCAGAATAGAATTGGCCGGCGAGAAAAACCTGCTGGAAGTGATTCGCAAGGCCGGGATAGATCTCCCGACGTTCTGCTATCACTCCGAGCTGTCGGTATATGGCGCGTGCAGGATGTGCATCTGTGAGGTCGAAGGACGCGGACTGCAGCCAACATGTTCCACTCCGCCTGAGCCGGGGATGGTCGTAAGGACCAATACTCAGAAGACAATGAGAATCCGCAAGATGGCGCTTGAGCTGTTGCTGGCTAATCACCACGGCAACTGCCAGACTTGTGATAAGAATACCAATTGCCGCTTGCAGAGCCTGGCGGAGAAGTTGGGCGTGAAGAACGTCCGGTTCTCCAACGGCAACAAGACTATGCCTATAGACGACGCCAACAAGTCGCTCGTGCGAGACCCGAACAAGTGCATCCTCTGCGGAGACTGCGTGAGAATGTGCAAGGAAGTTCAGGGAATCGGCGTTCTGGACTTTACCGGGCGCGGGTCCACAGTTCGCGTGAGCCCGGCATTTGGCAAAGGTCTGAATGAAGTCGAGTGCGTCTACTGCGGCCAGTGCGCAACGTGCTGCCCCACCGGTGCTCTCACTGTTAAGAGCGAAGTGGACAAAGTCTGGAACGCGATTTATGATCCTGAGAAGGTGGTCGTGGTGCAGGTTGCTCCGGCTGTGCGCGTAGCCGTTGGCGAGGCGTTCGGTGTGCTCGACGGCGAACTGGCTATGGGCAAAACCACTGCCGCGATGCGCAGGATCGGGTTCAACAGAGTATACGATACCTCATTCACTGCCGACCTCACCACCATGGAAGAGGGCACCGAGTTCCTCAAGAGGCTTGAGACCGGTGAGAAGCTGCCGCAGTTCACAAGCTGCTGCCCTGGATGGGTGAAGTTTGCAGAGCAGTTCTATCCTGAGTTCGTGAACAACCTATCGAGCTGCAAGAGCCCGCAGCAGATGTTTGGATCGCTGGCGAAGAAATACCTGCCAAAAGAACTTGAGGTCAAGCCTGAGAACTTGATGGTTGTGTCGGTAATGCCGTGCACCGCCAAGAAGTTCGAAGCCGCAAGGCCGGAGTTCTCCAAGGACGGTATTCGCGACGTGGACGTTGTCCTCACCACCCAGGAACTGGTAAAGATGATCGGCCAGGCCGGTATAATCTTTGCTGAGGTTCCGCCGGAATCGATGGATATGCCGTTCGGTTTCAAGACCGGCGCGGGTATCATCTTCGGAGCCAGCGGTGGTGTTGCCGAAGCAGTGCTCAGACTCGCAACTTCTCACGAGGGCCAGCCGAACCGCAGCTATGAGTTCCATGCAGTGCGCGGTTTGGACGGTGTGAAGGAAGTTGAAGTGGTCCTGAACGGTGAGACAGTGCGCCTTGCCGTGGTGAACGGACTTGCAAACACTCGCGAGCTGCTGGAGAAGATCAAGAGCGGCGAGTCGAAGTATGACATAGTGGAAGTTATGTCCTGCCGAGGCGGATGTATCGGAGGAGGCGGCCAGCCATATCCGAACAACATGGAAGACCGCGAACGCCGAAAGAATGCAATCTACGACTGCGACCGCGTCCAAGCCCTCCACAACGCGAAGGACAACCCGTTTGTTCAGCAAGTCTACCGAGACTGGCTCAAGACTCCGAACAGCCCTGCCGCACATCAGTTGCTGCACACTCACTACAAGCACAGAAGACGGCTTACTGGTGAAGTGATTGACGTGCAGGAAGGCACAGCGGGCGAAAAGGTGCAGGTAAGCGTGTGCATCGGGACTTGCTGCTACTCGAACGGATCGTATGATACGATGCGCAAATTGATGGATATTGCCGAGGAGCGTGGTTACGCTGATCTCATCGACTTCAAAGCCAGCTTCTGCTTCGAAAACTGCGACAAGGGGCCGAACGTTGAAGTGAACGGTATGGTTCACGGACACGTAACACCTGATAAGGTCGATGAGTTTATTGAGAACATCATCGAGCCCGCAATAGACAAGGCAAAAGCTCTGGCATAGGACCGTGCCTGCTCACATTATTCGTGATAAGATTGCAGATACGTCAGTAGTGCTTGCCGTATCTGCGCTTTGTGAATAATGCGAGCGACACGGGAGTGAACCGGCCAGAAACCGTGGGAATATGAGGATGGTGTGGAAGGACTTGCGGTACTTCCACACCGTTCCTACGGAGAATTCGGAATCGCTGAGACGCTGAAGAGATATGAAAGCGCTGAATAAGAAAGTACAAGCGTCTGGCGTTAGTCATTTCAGCGATTGATATGCTTTGTTCGGGCAGATCTCTGATCATTACTGTCGAAAGTTGCTCTTTCCGAGTCCCCGCAGGGGGACTTTGTGCTGTTGTTGCCGTGACTTTAGTCGCCCGGCGAATAAATTCGCAGCAACAAAGGCACGAAGTCGACCTTCGTCGACTGGAAAAGCAGGAAACATAAGTGAACTTTCGACACTACTGATCTCTGATCTGCCCGAACCTTGGACTACTCCTTCCCCACCATCAAACCATCAAACTATCTAACCATCAGACCTAATTTCATACCTGACATGGGTTAAATTGCTTTCTCGGACCCATAGCCATTGGTCTTGGATGCCACACCTGGTCTTGCGTTTGTAGGTCTCCGGTGGGTTTTCTTCTTGAGAGGCCAACCAGTCCAGATAGGGGTCACGCTCTTCACCGGCGCGCCAGATTACATTACCCCAGCCGTAGGTTTTCCTGGCGCGGCGCTCGGGGGTTTCGGGTGAGAGGTCGATTTCTTCGACGATGGGATTAGTGAAGCTGCCGACAGGTAATGCGGCTATGTAGCCTGACGGGGCGTTGATGTCCAGATAAAACCGGCTTGGCTCGGCATGCCATTCCACTTCCACGAAGCCACCATGCGTCATCACACAGCCTTTAGCCCACTGCAAATCCCCTACCCTCGGCTGGATTACCACTACTCCAGAATCGGGCATCGACGGCTTCACACCGAGAATCTCCGATGGAAGGAAATGTACAGCAGCATCGGGCTGAATCTGCCGGACTAGATCCAGTGCATTTTCAGCCATATCCAGCTTGGCCAGAGCCTGCAGGATGTAGAAAGCAGGTAAAGTAGACAAATCCAACGCGCACGATGAAAAACGTTGCACAATGGAAGTGTTTTGATCGACGTTGGAAAGACCGAAGACTATGGCGAGTGCGTTCACTGCGTCGCTGTCCGCATACACGCCATCACTCCAGAATTTATCGTTAAATGTCCTGAAGAGTTGTGCAGCACTATCGCCCCAGCACATTGCATCGTCGTTTTCATTAACAGCCACGGCAAGTTTAGATGCATCTCTTATGGCTTGATATTGGAAAGCGCTGAACACTGCTTCGTTTGTATTGGACCAACCATTCACGATCCGGCGCAAATCGGGGTATAGATGCTCTACAAGATCGCGGTCGCCGGTATGGAGGTAATAGTCGTGTAGTGTGATCACCCAGAGCGGGAAGTCTTCCGGTTGGGCGTCATCGGCACATTTAGCGAACTGCCACAGGGTCTTTGTGATCAGGGCGGAATCGAAGAAGCAGTAGTAGTTCATCAGCGCCTGTATCCGTGCGTTGGCGAGAAACTGGGCGCGTTTGTTAATATTGGACTCTTCATAAGAATCCTGCATACAAAGGCTGAGGGTGTGGATTCCGGCGCCCCATATATCGTTGAGAATAGGATCGGAGGATTGAAATGTCGATAACTGATCAGCCGGATAGGCTATGCAATCGATGTGCACACTCTCAATGACGACGGGCCGCGCCACATCTCTAAATGTGAGCTGCATATACCTAAACGCACGGCGGTTGAATGCCTGCCACTCCTGCCTGCCACCGTGCAAAATCAGTCGATCAGCCTGGAGGATGTCGTGCTTGGTGGGGTCTATGTTACCGTTATCATCCAGCGTGTCACTATAGCCTACATCGACGATCCCACCGCCGCCGTCCCTGATCTTCAGAGCAGGATAACCGACCACCAACCTGCCAAAATCCACCGTAACAAACGTGTCGCTGCCGCCGTTTACCTCCGCGGACTCGACTCCCGGCCGGAGGATGTTGCCAAGCGACTTCGGGCACTCTTGGTGAGTATGAGTGGCTTCAAGATGCATTCGGGTGGCGATGTCCAAAGTAGGATCATCCACAGGGGGCACAATGCCACATCTGAGCACGCTTTCGGGGTATGCCTCCCACTCCCGCAGAAGTGGGATTTGCCTATGAAACAGATTCCCCCACGGGCTTACTCCCGCCTCACATATAACCTCTGGTTCTTCCCAATCCGAATCATCGAAGCCAACTACGTTCCACGCCATCGGCTTCTTGCGGGAATCGTTGATCTCTTGAAAGCCAATGGACGGTGAAATCAGAGTCGATGTGGTGTCCCAGTCAGCAGCGGGTATGACGCGCCAGGTCTCATCCGAAACTACATCAGTTGCGCCGGAACTGCCGTTTTCGAGCTCGGCACGAACTAACAGCCCTCCACGCAACCCATCGCAGAAGTGGCAGACTACTCCAATCACATTTCTGCCAGGTCGAAGGTAACGCTTGAGATCGTATTCATCATAATACTGCAGCGATGATGGGGATGGGCTCGGTCCACGCCCAACGTGGCGGCCATTGACATAGAGGCGATACTTTGTGGAACAGGTAACATATATAACGCCCCGCGACGGACACTGCACGTCGATCTCTTTGCGGGCATACATGTAGAAGTTGGGCGCATCACTGTGTGACTTCGTCCAAATCCACTTAGCTCCCCGCAAGTCCTGCTCCGAAGTCAAATCAACCTCCAATGGATGGTTTATAAGGTCTGAAAGTCAAAAGGTTAATGCGTAACGCACTAACCCACGATATGCACGCGCCCCTCGGGTAGCTTGGGCTCGTGAGGGCCTGGGTAGCGGGCGGCGTGGCCTAGTGGGGTGATGGCGACTATGCCGAAATGATCCGGCAGGTCCAGCGTTTCACGTATTACTGCCTCTGCGTTGACTCCCTCGGGTTTAATACCGTGAATGCCTATCCAGCACGTGCCCAAGCCCATACTCGACGCTTGGATAAGCATGTTTTCCATAAAAGCTGAACCATCATCAATCCAGAAATGGTCGAAATCGCTTCGGTCGATACAGACTACCAGAGCCACGGGGGCTTTGATTATGATCTTGGTCCACTTGTGGATGGAACCGATGCGCTCCTTGGCGGCAGGGTCTTTTACTACAACCACGTGCCAAGGTGCGTTGCCGTGGGCCGATGGCGCGCAAAATCCGGCCTTGAGGACTTCTTCAATCTGTTCGTCTGTGACGGGTATGTCCTTATAAAACCTGACGCTTCTTCTGTTCAGTATGGCTTCCAGCAATGTATTACTCCTCCAGCGCATCCAGCACGTGTTGGACGTGGGTGCCGCGCCAGTAGATCTTGTCGCAGTGGGTGCAATAGCCAAACTCCTGCTGAGTCTTGAAAACATAGGGCGGCACGCGATTCTCGACTTCGGCCTTACTCAATGGTGTAAGCTCGCTATTGCAGACCGTGCACCGAGTAAAGAGCGAGTCCCTGGAAATGTGTAGACCCAGCGATTTCATTACTTGCCGAAGCTGCTC
>JAJFTD010000064.1 GCA_021373255.1 bacterium | reverse complement strand
CCTATTCTGATGCCTGGGGAGCGATTCCAGATAGATGTTAAGCATGTACCCAGGAATTGCCTTATGGGGACTCTTGCCGGCAAAAGACTCTACCAATACACTGCCATTGATGAATGCACCCGCTGGAGACATATAGCGGTCTTTGATGAACTCTCCACTCATAACTCAGTGGAGTTCCTATACCAAGTAATGGAGCGGTTTCCGTTCGAGATCTCCTGCATTCAGACTGATAATGGTGCTGAGTTCACTAGTCGCTATCAAGGCTCAATGCATCCATCTCCATTTGAAGCGGAGCTTTCAGCCTTTGGCATAAGACACAAACTCATTGCTCCGGCAACACCACGTCACAATGGCAAGGTGGAGAGAAGCCACAGATCTGATCAGGAGAGATTCTACGACGACAGGAAGTTCTTTAGCATCAAATACATCAAGGAGCAAATGAACCGATACCTGAGAGCATCCAACCGCCAACCGCTGTCCTGCCACGGATGGCGATCCGCACAACAAATGCTGGAGAATTACCAATATGTGCTGTAACACATCATTGACAAGTGTACAGCGACTTAGGACATGTTTAAGGTTTCTCTTAAAAATTGCCGTTGTTTGTTTGCTGCGTTCTGAGGAACAACAGTAAGTGGAAGCACCTCAGAATGAGCTTCCTGACCGTGACCACTGGAGGCATGGATGTTCGGCCGTTCTTCAGGAAAAATCGATCTACCAAGTATGCCGGCTACGCTGGCTAGAATTATACAGATTACCAATGATAGTGATGCAACGTCAGAAGAACTTGCACGCTACGTAATGCTCGATCAGTCGTTATCAACCAAAGTGCTCCGGCTCGCAAACTCAGCTTTTTATGGTAGGAGGATGAAGGCAGAGACCATTACCGAAGCTGTAGTGACGCTTGGCTTCACGTCAATCCGCAATTTGGCGGCTTCAGCTTCCGTTGTTGACGCCCTGTTTCCAAAACGCCTGTTTCCCGGATTCAGTTGGCCGGATATGTGGGCGCATTCGGTTACTGTTGGGGTGGCGTCTGAAGCAATCTACAGTCGTATGGTAGGCCGGTGTTCAGGCGATAGTGAAGCGGCATTCGTCGCCGGGTTGCTGCACGATGTTGGAAAACTCATAATAGCACGCGCTCTCCCGCAAAGGTTTATCCAGGTCGTGGAGGCCTGTCGGGATTATAATTACGATAGTATACGAGCGGAAAATAGCGTTCTGAGCACCACTCACGCCCGTATCGGTTATGACCTCGCAGAGCAGTGGGACTTTCCCGAGAAGCTCAGCGCAGGTATAGCCCACCATCATGCACCGGAGAATGCTTCCGAACACGAAGATCTGGCCCGCGCAGTGCACGCAGCGAACTTGCTGGCAAAGCGTATGGGAAAGAATTATGTAGTAGGAGTTCCGGTAGACATCAGCTTGAAAGATGTGGCTGATACCGTTGATCTTCGTGTGGAAGACATGGGTTATATCGTTGACCAGGTAAGAGAAAAGGTACGGCAGTGCAGCGAAATTATTGCATGGGCCGACCGCATGCCTGGAGCTGATAATAGGCAAGCAGCGTAAATTGATATTCAGCATAACTTAGAAAATCAGGGTGTGGCTTTTGATGCCACACCCTGAACTATTTTAGCGTCATATAAAGAGGTTATTTCGGGACGCCCTCGTCCCGAAACCCCTTCGTCTGCAGCGGGAGTATCGGGAAAAGGGTTTCCCGATACAACTGCTTTATAGATTGTTGTATACCTTGCTACTTCTTACTTCAAGTATTCTTCGACCTTAGCGGCCACGGACTCGCTGGTGAAGCCAAACTTCTCAGCGAGAACCTTGTAAGGAGCCGATGCGCCGAAGTGGTCCATACCGATCATGATTCCCTCGTCACCAGTGTATTTGCACCAGCCGAATGGGATACCAGCCTCGACAACTACACGCTTCTTCATACTCGGTGGGATTACGCTGTCTTGATACGTCTTGTCCTGCGCCTCGAAGAGTTCTCTTGACGGCATAGAGACTACCCGGCAGCTCACACCTTTGGTTGCGAGAATATCAGCAGCGCCCAACGCTGTGCCGACTTCGGAGCCGGTAGCGATTAACATGACATCGGCCTTATCTGCATCCTTCACCACATAAGCGCCCTTGCGGAGTTGCTTAGCCTTAGCAGGATTGTCGTTAACCGGAGTCAGGTTCTGCCTGGTGAGAGCGAGGACGGTTGGGCCGGTTTTGTGCTCAAGTGCGGTAGCCCATGCCACAGCGGTCTCGGCCGTATCAGCAGGGCGGATTACTGTAACGTTGGGAATCATCCTGAGGGATGCGATCTGCTCGATAGGCTCATGAGTAGGTCCATCTTCACCAACAAAGATGCTGTCGTGAGTGAATACGTAGATAGCCTGCTGCTTCATAAGTGCGGCAAGGCGAACAGCGGGCCTTAGATAGTCGCAGAACACAAGGAATGTGCCACCGTAAGGAATCACGCCACCATAAACGGCCATACCATTCATAATGGAGGCCATTGCGTGCTCTCTTACACCGAAGTGGATATTGCGGCCAAGCGGGTTCTCAGGAGAATAACTGCCGCCGCCCTTTACATCGGTCTTGTTGCTTGGGCAAAGGTCCGCGGAACCACCCCAGAGCGCTGGAACCAACTTAGCTATCTCTTGAATCGACATACCAGAGGATGCGCGGGTGGCTGTCGGCTTTACGCAATCAAGATTGGCGAGAAGTGTATCGTCCAACCCCTCAGGAATTTCCTTACCCATCACCTTGTCCCAAAGCTCCTTGGCTTCCGGGAACTTGCTACAATAGGCGCTGAACATAGACTGCCATTCATCATAGTCTTTGCTGACATCATCGGCATGAGATGCGAACACATCGCGGACTTCGTCAGGCACGTAGAACGGCTGGTCGACCGGCCATCCGGCCAGTTCCTTGGCTGCGCGCACTTCTTCCTCACCCAGCGGTTCGCCGTGAGCAGAAGCGGTGCCGCACTTGTTAGGTGCGCCATTTGCAATAGTGGTGCGTGCAATGATCAGGCTGGGCTTGTCTGTTATTGCCTTAGCCTTAGCGATTGCTTCAGCAGCAGCGGCACGGTCGTGGCCATCGATCTTCTGCACGTGCCAGCCGTAGGCTTCGAATCGCATCTGTACATCGTCTGAATATGCAAGGGCCGTATCACCCTCAATGCAGATATGGTTGTCATCATAAATAACGGTGATGTTGCCAAGGCCCAAGTGACCCGCAAGGCTGCATGCCTCGTGGCTGATGCCTTCCATCATATCGCCGTCGCCGAGGATCACGTATATCGAGTGATCGATCACATCGAAGCCGGGCTTATTGAAAAGAGCTGCCATGCGGCTTGAGGCCATAGCCATTCCCACGGCGTTTGCGATACCCTGTCCTAGAGGACCGGTAGTGGTCTCAATACCCTTCTCGATCTCATGTTCGGGATGGCCTGGTGTGTTGCTTCCCCACTGCCTGAACTGCTGTAGGTCTTCAATGGAGAAATTATAGCCTGCCAGGTGCAGCAGAGAATAGAGAAGCATTGAGCCGTGTCCGCCGGAGAGGATGAAGCGGTCTCTGTTCGGCCACTTCGGGTCCTGCGGATTGTAGCGGAGATACTTGGTCCACAATACGTACGCATAGTCCGCTGCGCCCATAGGCAGCCCGGGATGGCCGGACTTGGCCTTCTCTATGCCATCCACTGCTAAAAACTTGATGGTGTTTACACAGAGGTCGTCAATCCTCGTGTTGGAAATAACTTGCGACATTACTCTACCCCAGTTTGATAATTCTAGATCTCAAGTATATATTGTAGCGACTATTTGCATTTGTTGCTATCCCCCAGAAAATTCGGGTATCATCAAGCAGTACAGACAGGCTGGTCACGTTTAGGGTATGAGGACTTATTATTATGAACGTAGGAATAATGGGACTTGGGCGAATGGGCATGGGTATGGGCGCACGGTTAGTGAAGCGTAGCCACAAGATTGCGGGCTACGATGTGTCCCCTGATAAGCGTCCAGATGCAGAGGAAGCAGGCATAATGTGGGCAGAGAATCCCTCTGATATGGGAAGCCTGCTGGATGCACCGAGAGTGGTGATAATCAGTGTGCCAGCCGGTGAGCCTGTTGATTCAGCAATCAACTCCATCGTCGACAGCCTTTCGCGCGGAGACATAATTATCGACAGTGGCAACTCATTTTATGGTGATTCTATCCGGCGCGGGCGGAGTCTTGAGGAGAGAGGCATTGAATTTCTCGATGTCGGTGTGAGCGGCGGAGTGTGGGGTTTACAGCAGGGATTTTGTCTTATGATCGGTGGAAAAGGGGAGACATTTGAAAGAGCGGAGCCCATATTTCGAGAGTTGGCTGCTGATGATGGGTATGCTTACGTAGGCAAATCAGGTGCCGGACACTTCGCGAAAATGGTTCACAACGGCGTGGAATATGGGATTCTGGAAGCGTATGCCGAAGGCTTCGAGGTTCTAAAGAGTTCCGACTTTGGATATGACCTTGCAGGCATAGCCGATTTGTGGAACCACGGTGGAGTGGTGCGATCCTGGCTGTTGGAACTCGCTAAGTTGGCATTTGAAGAGTCTCCAGACCTCGGTAATATCAAGGGATGGGTAGAAGACTCTGGAATGGGCAGGTGGACGCTTATGGAATCTATCGAGCAAAGAGTTCCGGCGCCGGTGATAGCTCTTTCCCTTATGATGAGGTTCAGGTCAAGGCAAGATGATTCATTTTCAGCAAAAGTAATAGCCGCACTAAGGCAAAAGTTCGGCGGCCACTCGGTGAAACAGGAATGAGTGTAGATTTGTCCATAAACCCGCTACGTAAAGGGCTTATTCGTGAAAGGGCTGCGGAGCCGTGCATATTCGTCATATTCGGTGGCACGGGTGACCTCAGCCGCCGTAAGCTGCTGCCGGCACTTTATCATCTGCATCTTTCGAATCTGCTTCCACGCGGTTTTGCAATAGTCGGATACGCTAGTTCTGAGATGGACGACTCCGGCTACCGCGAAATGGCACATCAGGCAATATCTAAATCTCCAACGCACGTGCCGACCGAGGGCAAGACATGGGACCAGTTCGCAGAGTCATTGTATTATGTAAAACGTTCTGAAGATACCGAGCATTCATTAGACGGGCTAAAGCAGCGCGTGAATGATCTGGATGCCGCCATCGGCACGGAGGGTAACTGTCTCTTCTACCTTGCGATCCCACCCTTTAGATTTGCGGAGACTGCTGAGGGATTGGGAGAAGTAAGCCTGGCAGGTAATAACAACACCAGAGGTTGGAGAAAATTAGTAGTTGAGAAACCCTTGGGTGAAGATTTGGAGTCTGCAAAAGCGCTCAATCGTGATATGCAGCGATTCTTCGACGAAGAGCAGATATATAGGATAGATCATTACCTCGGGAAAGAAACCGTCCAAAATATCCTCGTGTTTCGGTTCGCAAATGAATTTGTTGAGCCATTACTTAATGCCGAGCATGTGGACAACATCCAGATCACCGTTGCTGAGACGCTGGGATTAGAGGGGCGCGGGGGCTATTACGATTCCTCCGGTGCGCTACGTGATATCGTGCAAAACCACATGCTCCAAATGCTCTCATTAATCTGTATGAATCGGCCCCATTCATTGGACGCGGGAGCAGTCAGGGATGCAAAGATTGAATTGTTCAGGAGCATTCATCCGGTAGAGCAGAGCAAGGTGGGCGACATCGCCCTGCGTGGGCAATACACCTCCGGCAGCATATCCGGCGAAGATGTACCCGCCTACACACAGGAGAAAGACGTCGCTCCCAATTCCACCACCGAAACATTCGCGGTACTAAAGCTATTCATAGACAATCCCAGATGGAAAGGCGTGCCAATATATCTACGGACAGGCAAGCGGCTCGCAAAGCGTGTGACGGAGATCGGCATTACGCTCAAGAAACCCACAGAAATGTTTCCCCGCGCCGGTGGCAGCGGACAAAACGTTCTCGCTCTGAATATACAACCGGATGAGGGGATATCCATGCGCTTCGATGCAAAAGTCCCCGGCCTCGCATATCAGGTTCAGCCGGTGAGGATGGATTTCAAATATGGCACAGCATTTGCGACAAGTGTGCCCGAAGCCTATGAACGGCTAATCCTGGACGCTATACTCGGCGACCAGAGCCTGTTTCCGAGAGCAGATGCCACTGAAGCAACGTGGGCAATCTGCGATCCGATCCTCAAGGCATGGCTGGCAAACCAGGTGCCCCTCTACACCTACAAACCCGGAAGTTGGGGGCCCAGAGAGGCTATGGAGTTTATCGAACGCGACGGTCGCAGATGGCGGCGGCTGTAGGAGGCGGTAGTGGGCGTACCAGAGTCTGAGATAGTTACCAACCCCGCAAAAATGGAAGCGCAACTCGCTTCGCTTTACAGGCGCGCAGCCGGAGTTGAGGGCCAGGAAGCATTGATTCCTGTGGTCACTACCAAACTCCTTAACCTGATCATATATGCTTCAAGCGAGAATGAAGCCGAATCAGCAAGCCATGACGCCGGTGAGATTATGGGCAGGCATCCTTCACGCACGATTATCATAGATGCTTCTCAACACGCAGCTGGGCAAACGCAAGCTGCGATCTCGGCTGTATGCGGGATAACCGAGCGCGGTGAGAGGATGCTCTGCGGCGAGATAATAGAGCTGCACACTGGTGGTGTGGAAGAGGATATCGTTGGGTGGGTAATGCCGCTGCTGGTCCCTGATGTGCCTGTGTGCCTGTGGGTGATCGGAGAGATACCCTGTGGCATGAGAGAGTTTGAGGCGGCGATGGAGGTATCTGATTGTATAATTGTAGACTCACGCCGTTTTTCAGACCTACACCGAGGGCTGGAATTACTGATAGGTGTGTGCACGGCAGGTGCACCGGTTCGAATGGTGCAGGACCTTTCATGGTCAGCAATACAACCCTGGCGCGAACTCACCGCCCAGCACTTTGATCCCCAAGCCGCCAGAGGTTGCTTATATAACCTCATTAATGTAAATATCAATTATGCCAGTGGGGAGCGAGAGAATTCACCTGCAAGCGCCGCTCTGCTTTTTGCATCATGGCTGATGAACCGTTTGGGAATAGAGCCTGTCGCTGCCTCGTTTGATGGTAGTAGTGAGCTGTTTATAGACGGTAAACTTGGAGCAAATGTGATAAGGTTCACGCTGTCTTCTGAAAACACCGGCTCGACGCCAGGCGCAATAAAATCCGTAGTGATGCAGTGCGATAACGATGGCGGGACAGCCTCTTTCGTCACTCGAAGTGAATCCGCAGGTGAGGTGGCTGTAAGTGAAGAATGCCGGGGAATGTGTTACCCGCCTCGCGTTCTTGAGATGCCTTCACAAAACGAGCCGACGCTCGTGTCCAGGGCGCTGGAAATCGGACAACGAGATGAAGTGCATTATGAGTCGCTTGGAGTTGCCCTGCGAATACTTGCACTATTAGGAGATTAGATGCTGCCACCCAAAGTTAATATTCTTATCTGCCGGGATGCGCAGAGTGTCAGCCGTGAGGCTGCAGACCGTTTTGTATGTGCATCAATAAAGGCAGTAGCTGAGCACGGAGCATTCTACGTTGCTATCCCCGGCGGATCGAGCCCGAAAGGGATGTTTGATCTGTTGGCGTCGCCGGACTGCGCGTCGCTCGTTCCATGGTCGAAGACACACGTCTTTTTTACTGATGAACGTTATGTTCCCCACAATCACCCCGACAGCAACTATAAGCTGGCTAATGATATGCTTTTATCTAAAGTGCCGATTCCCATGGATAACGTCCACCGCTTCCGAACTGAACTTCCATTAGAAGAAGCTGCAAAGGATTACGAACGTACTTTACGTGACACAATTGGCGGCGATATAGCCTTTGATCTAGAAATCCTTGGAATTGGAACCGACACGCATACTGCCTCTCTGTTTCCAAACTCACCAGCTCTGGACGAGCAAACCCGTGCCGCTGTCCCCAACTATGCCGCAGATAAAGACTCATGGCGGCTTACTCTCACAATTCCAGCCTTATGCAGTGCGCAACAAGTGGTGATAATCGCTATGGGCAAAGATAAGGCACCCGCACTGCGCGATGCCATCAATACCGATCTCGATATCCATGTACATCCCATTCAAGCAATACGCCCGTGGTCAGGAAGACTACTCTGGCTGATAGATGCCGAAGCCGCTTCACTGCTCTCTTAAGCCGCCATTTGTCTTTACAAGCCTCACTGCGGAGGTTTATAATATCCTCTGGAGGGCGAGTTAATGAACGTTGACAAACAGCGGCCGGTGGCCATTGGCTGTGATCATGCAGCAGTGGCACTTAAACAAGGTTTAATTGAGGACTTGAAGGCGGAGGGTTACGAACTCTTTGATTTCGGCACATTTACGTCTGAGTCTGTTGATTATCCTGATATCGGTCGTGAAGTGGCTGAAGCTGTAGCGTCTGGACGCTTCGATCGTGGCATCCTGATCTGTGGAACAGGGATAGGAATTACTATCACTGCTAACAAAGTCAAGGGTATCAGAGCCGGTGTGTGCTCCGAGCCTTATTCCGCAAAGATGGCCCGAGCACATAATGATGCTAATATCATCGGCATGGGCGCCCGAGTGGTTGGCCCTGGATTAGCCCTCGAAATTGCCAAAGCGTTTCTGGAAACTGAGTTTGAAGGCGGGGTACGACACCAGAGGCGCGTGGACAAGATAAATGCGTTAGATAATTGAAGATAATGGCGATAAACGCCATTTTATAGGAGGAGTTCCTTGGGAGTTACCAATAAAATTATGAGCGATATCCATGCTCCGCTGGAGCAGGTGGATCCGGAGGTTGCCCAGGCTATCCAACGGGAAGTCAAGCGGCAGAATGAGAAGATCATTCTCATTGCTTCCGAGAACTACGCAAGCAAAGCGGTGATGGAGGCCCAGGGTTCGGTCCTGACCAATAAGTACGCCGAAGGTTACCCTGGTAGGCGCTATTACGGCGGATGCGAAAATGTGGACTATATCGAGTCATTGGCTATCGAGCGTGCGAAAGAGCTGTTCGGAGCTGATCACGCTAACGTCCAGCCGCATTCCGGTTCGCAGGCCAATCAGGCTGTATATTTCACATTTATGAAGCCCGGCGATAGTTTCCTGTCAATGGAACTCGCTCACGGTGGACACCTTACGCATGGCAGTCCCGTGAACCTGTCGGGTATACTCTACAAGCCCTGCTACTATGGCGTAGACCCCGAAACCGAGCAGCTTAATTATGATACTATAGAAAAACTGGCAAGAGAGTGCAATCCAAAGGTCATTGTGACCGGCGCCACTGTATATCCCCGTTTCTGGGACTGGGAAAAGCTTCGCTGGATTGCTGACCAGGTTAACGCGATTCTAATGGCTGATATCGCTCACATTGCGGGCCTTGTGGCTGCTGGAGAGCATCCGTCACCGGTACCGTATTGCGACGTAGTTACTTTCACGACTCACAAAACCCTTCGCGGGCCTCGCGCTGGTATGATTCTATGCAAAGAAGAATATGCGAAGCCGATAGATAAATCGATCTTCCCCGGCCTGCAGGGCGGTCCTTTAGAGCATGTTATCGCTGCCAAGGCAGTCTGCTTGCATGAAGCCCTGCAGCCATCATTCAAAAACTACCAAAAGCAGATCAGAGTCAATGCTTCTATTCTTGCCAAGGGTCTTGTGGCTGGCGGCTTGAGATTGGTGAGCGGCGGAACAGATAACCACTTGATGCTTGTCGATCTTACCCAGCTTGGAATAACCGGGAAATTAGCTCAGGAAACTCTTGACGCTGTTGGGATCGTAACAAATAAGAACATGATCCCATTTGACAAGCAGAAGCCGATGGTGACCAGCGGTCTTCGCATTGGGACGCCGTGTGTTACAACTCGGGGCATGGCGGAAGCGGAAATGACTCAGATTGCTGACCTTATAGTCCGCTGCTTGAAGCACGTGACTGACTCGGCTGAAGATGTCGCAGTAAGAAGCAAGGTGGCGCAGGAAGTAGCCGCTTTAACCAAGCAGTTCCCGATCTATTGACTTTCGGACGATAAGTTAACGAACGGCATAT
Organism: bacterium; assembly: GCA_021373255.1. Taxonomy (GTDB): domain Bacteria; phylum Armatimonadota; class UBA5829; order UBA5829; family UBA5829; genus UBA5829. Next base: position 599 of record JAJFTD010000064.1, on the reverse strand, counting down.
TGTCTAGTGTCCGAAAGTCGAACCAGATTTTCGGCAATTACACTGGGTGTATAAATACTAACCTAACTGCCGAAAATCCATACTAAAAGAACGGATTACGGATGAATTCAATCTTATTGGCCGCGGTGATTAGCTTCGCCGTGGCCATGATACTAACCCCATATGTAAAATCCATCGCAACCCGAATGGGAGTGGTGGCCAACCCGGGAGGCCGCCGTATTCACACGAGGGCGACCCCTCTCATGGGCGGAATTGGGATGTATCTGGGGTTTGTCGTGGCGCTTGTAGTCACGGTGATCCTGAACCACAAGCTCTCATTCGATCACCAGACCATTGGGATACTCGTTGGAGCGACCTATGTCGCAATAATTGGCATCCTTGACGACAGATAGGAGCTGCCGGGATGGTTTCAAGCCGCAAGCATAGTCGTGAGTGGCGTTATCCTGGTGCTGTTTGGTGTGAAGATAGTCCACATTACCAACCCGTTCCTTGGAGGACGGTTGATGTGGCTGGGGTGGGCGAGTGTGCCCGTTACCCTGCTTTGGGTGCTGATGGTTACCAAGGCCGTTGACTGCATGGACGGCATGGACGGCCTGGCG